>JAHEBG010000239.1 GCA_024642445.1 Gammaproteobacteria bacterium
ATAACGATGCCTCGGGTATCGAGTTTGGTGCCGGCTATGCCTTTAACAGCCAGTGGACCGTGGGTCTGTTGGGCGGAACCTCTGATAGCACCATTAAACCGGATGCCGGCGGCCGCGTGAAAGTTGATGCCGATACGGTTGGTGGATACATCACTTGGACTCCGGGCAACGGCTTCTATGCCGACTTCAGCTACCGTGCGATGGACTTTGACGGATTTGCCGTAGGCGGACAGCAGGACTTCGGCTTCAAAGGCTCGGCCGACGGTTACAGCCTGGAATTGGGTTACGGCTACAAAACCACCACCGGTTTGATTGTTGAACCGCAATTCCAGTACACCTCGGTGGATGTCGACATGAATAGCATTGCCTACAGCATGTCGGACTTCGAATTGATTGACGGCGATTCGTCTCAGATGCGCGCCGGTGTGGCCTTGCGTAAATCGTATAAAACGGCCAACGGCAATTCCTGGACCCCTTACGGTGCGCTGAGCTACATCAACGAAACCGACGGTACCAATCGCTATCTGATTGGTGGCTTGTTGGAAGGCACCATGGATACCGGCGGCGGTAGCACCTTGTTGGAAGTCGGTGCAACCGGGTTCTTCAAAGGCTTCGGCATCAGCGGCGGTATCAACTGGCGCGACGGCGGCGCCTACGACAGCGTCGTGGGTGGCCAGGTCAGCGTCCGTTACGACTGGTAAGAACTGAGCAATAAGAAAAGGCCGGCGAAAGCCGGCTTTTTTTTGCCGAAGCTCTGTCTGGGCTGATAGAATCTTAAGTGAACATGGCAGCGGTATCTGCTGCAGTACGATAAA
Source organism: Gammaproteobacteria bacterium (assembly GCA_024642445.1). Classification (GTDB taxonomy): domain Bacteria; phylum Pseudomonadota; class Gammaproteobacteria; order Xanthomonadales; family Xanthomonadaceae; genus Arenimonas. Next base: position 816 of record JAHEBG010000239.1, read on the forward strand.
AAATGGAGAATCATTTGTCTAATAAAAAGCCACCCGCTACAGCACCCGAATCTGCCGATAATGCAAATAATTCGGCAGAACAGCCAATCAATACTGCGGATGCGCCGGCATCAATACAGCAAGTACAGACGGTTGCCGAAACGCCAACGGAAGCTGGCGAAAACAAACCCAAGGATATTACCCAGCTTAAGGTTGAAAAAAGCTGTTCGCGCGGCATGGGCGCTTGGTTGGCAGGCAATAAAATATCGCTAGCCATTACCTCGTATCAAACCGGCCGTGTGTATCTGGTCGGCAGCGATCCTTCCGGGCGTGTATCGTTCTTCGAGCGCATCTTTGAACGGGCCATGGGAATTGTGGGCAACACCCAGCGTATCTTTCTGGGTGGCCTGTATCAATTGTGGCGATTCGAAAATGTACTTCGTAAAAATCAAGTCATCCACAACGTCTTCGATCGCTGCTACGTGCCGCGCAATGCCCAGACCATCGGAGATCTGGACATCCATGAACTGGGCATACGTAAGAACGGCAAAGTGGTGTTCGTTAACACCAAGTACTCCTGCCTGGCTGAGTTGGATCTTGTACACAGCTTCAAGGCCATCTGGAAGCCGAAATTCATCAGTAAGTTGGCACCCGAAGACCGGTGTCATCTGAACGGTTTGGCCATGAAAGACGGTGAGCCAAAATACGTTACCGCGGTCTGCCGCAGCGACGCCGTGGACGGATGGCGTGACCGTCGTAAAGACGGTGGCGTCATCATCGATGTTGAAACCGACGAAATCGTTTGTGAAGGCTTGTCCATGCCGCATTCACCACGTTGGCATAACGGCAAGCTGTGGGTACTGAATGCCGGTACCGGCCATCTGGGCTGGGTGGATTTCGAGAAAAAAGCGTTTGTACCCTTTACCTTCTGCCCTGGATTCCTGCGTGGCCTGTCAATGATCGGGAACGTTGCCGCGGTTGGATTGTCCAAGGCACGTAATGGACGTTTTTCCGGATTGGAACTGGATGACGAACTGAGCAAACGTGATGCCGACGCATGGTGCGGCGTGCAGATCGTGTCGCTGACCAACGGAGATGTGTTGCAATGGATCCGTTTCGAAGGCGACATCAGTGAAATCTTCGACATCAGCTTCCTGCCCGGCGTCCGTAACCCGATGATGGTGGGTCTGCGCACGGCTGAAATCCGTGAACTGATCACCTTTGATTCGGCCATACCCACCCCAGAGGATGCTGCCACATGAAACGTACCACTCAAACCACATTAACCGCGGCGTTGTTTCTTGGCCTTTCCGGCGCAGTATTGGCCCAAAGTACCCCGGCAAAGAATGCGGCGCCGGCACCCCAGGCCAACAACATCGAACAAGGTATTGATGCCATGTTCAAAAACTTGGATAAAGACAAAAATAACCAGCTCAGTTATGAAGAGTTCAAGCAAGGGGTTGTGGCCGAGCGCCGGCAAGCCATGGTACTGCAGCGCTTGAACGGCATCTTCCGATCGGCTGATGCCAATAAGAACGGTGCGCTTGAATCCACTGAATTCAACACGCTGCCTGCGGTTAAACAAGCCACCGGCGTAAAGCCGCGTTTTTCCGATTATGATGCCAATAAAGATCAGAAACTGAGTTTCCGCGAGTATCTGGATTTTGTTGGAAAAATGAGTACGGCACCTGCACCGAAGAAATAATACGTGTTGCGTTCAATATAAAAAACCCCGCCATTGTGCGGGGTTTTTTTAAAGAGGTTTAGTTGGTTTGACCGCCGCCGCCATCAGTCTCAGGTGGCCGCCGGCGTTGCTGGCCTTGCGCCGGATTCTGCCCTTGACGCGCGCCCTGGCGTTGCGCCATGGGCCGTTTTGGCAGCGCAGCCGGTGGCTGCAGTGCAAACCCTTCGAAATAATGCACGAAGATTGGGAACTCTCGTTGGGAGTAACCAACAAATGTGAAATTGGTGGCCTTGTGCTGCGCCTGAACGTACTGGGAAACCAGCTGATTGTTTTCCAACTCAACCATCACCCCAATGGCTTCTGGCGGCTGAAGGTCTTTGTTGTAGGCATACAACACTTTTTTGGCTTCTTCGACCATGCTCTGAACAGTGTGGTTACCACGGTGTTTTGGCGAACAAAATGTGCGGTAGTAATACAATGGCTGACGCAGGCGCGGTGTAACGCGAACTACAGATGTACATACAGCGGCAATTTTACCTTCGTCATCACGCATGGCAACCACGGCTTGTTGTGCACGCGTTTCCGGCTTTTCCGTTTTCGGCAGGGCATTTTCTTCAGTCCAGAAGGCAATAATTTCTTTTGAAATTTCCGGGGTAATTTTTTTCCAGATAGGATCGTAAGTGAAGGCCATAAGATTCCTTTATTGTTGGCTACCACAGCCTGTGCTCAGGCCGCTGAATTTGAGTATTTAGTATAGTCCAT
>JAHEBG010000012.1 GCA_024642445.1 Gammaproteobacteria bacterium
ATACTAAGGGCCCGTCGTTGGCCTAAGCGGTGAATTATCGCATGGAGTTCTTAGACTGCGTTAGAGTTTTACGCAAAAGTTTCCGAGGGATGACTTCTGGCGGATTCCAAGTGCTTGATATACGGGTATGATGCGGTTATGAGTACGCGATTCAACCACCAGCATTTATTGCGCTATGCCGGCCTGTTTACCTGGGCCATGGTCGGTATCCCATTGATTTATGCCTGGCGCCAAGGCTTTGCCGACGGCGGTTTGTTGTCACGCTCTATGATCGGCTGGATTGCGGCATTTGCCGGATTCGGCCTGCTGTACGAATTGGTAGCGCGGCGCCTGAATGTCAGCAGGAACACCTGGCAAGACCGCACCTACCTGTTTTTGCTTACGGTCGCTGCGGTTTCGGTAAGTTATTATTCTTCAACGGGTTTAGGCAGCGTTTTGCTCATGGTCATTGCCGGGATCCTGCCATGGTTATTGCCCATAGGTTTCGGTTTGTTCTGGTTGGTGCTTAGCCATCTCAGCGTCATACCAGTGTTCATTTTCGGCCCAATGGATTTGACCTGGTGGGAGGCCTTGATGCAGAGCCTGCTGTATGCCGGTTTTTCCACATTCGTGTTTGTCACCGGCTATGTCGCTAAGTTGCAGGCCTCGGCACGCGAGGAGCAGCGCCGCCTTAATGCCGAGCTGCGGGCAACACGCACGCTATTGGCGGAAAACTCGCGGGTGGGAGAGCGCCTGCGGATATCGAGGGAATTGCATGATCTGCTCGGCCATCACCTTACCGCGCTCAGCTTGAATCTCGAAGTGGCGGGGCATCTGACCACCGGTCAGGCCCAGGACCACGTCAAACAGAGCCATGCCTTGGCCAAACTGCTGTTGTCTGACGTACGCGAAGCCGTATCGGAAATGCGGCAGGGCAGCGCTATAGACATTCTGGCGGCATTGGAACCGCTGACCGACTCAATTCCGGGACTGGATATCCAGCTGCATGCCGAACCGTCGCTGACCCTAGAAGATGCGGGGATGGCTCAAATAGTGTTGCGTTGTGTCCAGGAAATCATCACCAATACCGTAAAGCACGCCGGCGCCCGCAAGCTAGAAATATCCTTACAAAAATTGGATAATCTACTGATTATTAAAACCAAAGATGATGGAATCGGTGTAGCATTGGCCCAGTTGGGCAATGGCCTGCAGGGTATGAAGGAGCGCATCATGGCCATGCAGGGTCAATTCCTGATTCAAACAGCGCCAGGCCAAGGCTTCGCCGTAAATATTACATTGCCGTTGAGGGGTTAACACAATGATTCGGGTCTTTCTGGTCGATGACCAAACACTGGTGCGCCAGGGCGTTAAATCCCTGTTGTCGCTGGCCGACAGTATTGAAGTGGTGGCGGAAGCCAGTGATGGCCAACAGGCCATAGACCGGATACCCGAAATCCAGCCGGATGTGGTGTTGATGGATATGCGGATGCCGGTCAAATCCGGTCTGGAGGCGGTGCAAGAACTCTCCGCATCAGGGCAGTTGCCGCCTACCATCATTCTCACCACGTTCGATGACGACGAACTGGTTCTGGCGGGCATCAAGGCTGGCGCTCGGGGCTATTTGTTGAAGGACGTCAGCCTGGAGCAGCTGGTTGAAGCCATACAGGTGGTGGCTAAGGGCGGTACATTGGTGCAGCCAGCGATGACGCAGCGACTGTTGTCCGGACTGGAGGGTCTGAACAACCATTTCGTCAGTCTGGAGCGCCCAGATCCTTTGACCGAACGTGAAACCGAGATACTGCGCTTGATGGCAGGCGGCTTTTCCAACAAAGAGATTGCCAATTCCCTGCACGTGGCTGAGGGAACCATCAAAAACCACGTATCCAATATCCTTTCAAAGCTTGGGGTGCGCGACCGGACACGGGCGGTATTGAAAGCATTCGAATTGAAAATCGTCTGATTTCAGGCGGTTCGCACATAGAATGGCGAGTAATGGGCTATCCCATTTTCAAAAATTAAGTGGTATCCTTTAACACTGTCTGCCCCAAAAGGGTGGCTTGACCTTAACTGAGAGTGTTTATTACATGAATCGCATTTACGAAATCCTGGTTTCGCTGGTGGTGGTGGTAGTGGTGTTTGCCACAGTAGCCTTGTTTCTCCCATCCAAACGCTATGTCGAGCATTCAGTTGAAAGCAATCGTCCGATGCGCACCGTTTTCGATGTCATGAACGGCTTCCAGCGCCTAGACGAATGGTCGGTTCTGCGAGCCGACAGCATGCTCAAATCCCAAGTCAGCGAGCCTGCTGGCGGCGTTGGCGCCACCATGACCTACAGCTCGTTGAATCGTTCCACCGGTTCCGGTAAGTGGGAGTTGGTTGAAAGCGAAGATGAAAAGAAAATCAAATTCAAAATTGAAGACGGCTCACAGGGCAGCGACAAATTCCTTACCGTGTACTTGAACCGTACCGGCCCGATGAAGCGCAACGTCGAAATCCGCCAAGTCTATGAAGTGGATTACGGCTGGAATCTGTTTGGTCGTTATGCCGGTATGTACGTCGAGCGCAATGTCGGCGATAAACTCAAGGCCGGCGGCAAGCGCCTGTCCACCTTTCTGGCAACCATTCCTAAGTTGGGTTACGACAGCCGCGAAAATCCGATTGCTTTTGTGGATGTTCCGGGTACCAATGCTTTGGTAGCCACCGTCATTTCGAAGCGTGATAACAACGAAATCGCCTTGGGCATGACCAATAAAATGGCTTGGATCAATAAAATCATCGAAGCCAACGGACTCCGCGCCGAAGGTCCGATGCGTATCGTCACCAATGAATTTACCACCGACACCTACAGCTTTGATGTCGTGCAGCCGGTGTCCAAAGGCGGTCAATCCGACGGCGAATGGACGCTCAATATCGATGCTGCTGCCGAAGTTACGCTCGAGTACATTGAGCCGGGCCGTGCCGCAAGTACCGACTACAAAGGGTATGCCACAGGCCTTGAAAGCGAGCGGCAGGCCGTTCGTGCCTGGGCTCTGGTCAACGGCGCTTCTACACGTGGACGAGCTTACGAGGAATATCTGATTCCGATTCCACAGATGATGACCGAAGATGCCAAGTTCAAAGTGTATTGGCCGGTCAAGTAACCAATAAAAAAAGCGGGCATAGCCCGCTTTTTTTATGCCATTATCTGTTGCAGCGCATCCCTTTTCTATACACTTGAAGCATGCACAACGGTAGTAAGCCATGATTCAAGCACAAGGGTTAAGCAAGGCGTTCGGTTCCATCCGTGCCGTCGATGCGGTGTCGCTTACCGTTGAGTCCGGTGAAATCGTGGCCTTGTTAGGCCCGAATGGTGCCGGAAAAACCAGTTTCATGCGTTTGATCAGCGGGTATCTGCTGCCCGATTCGGGTTTCTCGTTGATGTGCGGTTTCGACAGTGCCAGGCAGTGCCTGGACGTTAAGCAACGGATTGGCTATCTACCCGAGCACGCCCCAATTTACCGGGATGGCGACGTTCTGGACTATCTGCGCTTTTGTGCCGAGGTCAGGGGCATGAAGGGCAAAAAAGCTAGGCTGGCGGTCGATGAAATCGCCCATCGCCTGTCCTTGAATGGCGTTGCTCATCAACCGATATCGACTCTTTCCAAAGGCTCTATGCGCCGGGTGGCCTTGGCGGCTGCGGTGTTACACAAACCGCCGATTCTTCTGCTCGATGAGCCCACCGATGGACTGGACCCAATTCAGAAGCAACAGGTCAGGGCGTTAATCATCGACCTGTCCAAACAAAGCGCGGTATTGATGAGTACCCATCAGATTGACGAAGTCGTGGCTATGTGTCCGCGTACGGCAATCATGGCGCAGGGCCGTTTATTGCGCGATGAAACCACCGATGCCTTGTTGCTGCAATCGAAATACCACAATGCAGTATCCTTTGTGGCCAAGGAAAGTATCGCTGCACGTGCTGCACTTGACGGCCAGTCGGGCATCAGCGGTTTCGAACAGAATGCCATCGATGGCAGGCTTTACGTTTTCGTGCAAGGCAACAAGCCCTTGACGCAATTCATTGCCGATAAATTGACGCAGCATCAGGTGCTGTTTTCCGACCTGCGTTTGGAGTACGGACGTTTAGATGAAGTGTTCAGTAAAACTGTGGCCGAGGCAGGATTATGACGGTTTTTATCGCGCTATGGCGACGGGAGTGGCTGTCGTTGCACCGCACGCCACTGGCATTGGTGTACACCGTGATATTTCTTTTGATGGCCAACAGCTTCGTGTTCTATCTAGGCGATCTTTATGAAACCGGTCAGGCCAGCATGCAGCCATTTTTCCAGATGCTCCCCTGGGTATGTCTGCTGCTGGTTCCGGCATTGTCCATGCGCACTTGGTCCGAAGAGTTCCGGTCCGGTACCTATGAGCTGCTTGAATCGTTCCCAGTACCGTTTTGGAAGCTGGTGCTGGCTAAATTCACTGCGTTGTGGTGCGTAGCCATGGCGGCCGTAATATTGTCTTTTCCACTCTGGTTGACGCTATCCTGGCTTGGACAGCCAGATCACGGCGTGATACTCCTGGGGTACGCCGGTGCCGGTATGATGCTGATGGCAATGCTGGCTATTGGCATGTGTCTGTCGGCGGTCAGTGAAAATCAACTGGTGGTATACATACTGACAGCGATGATGATTCTTCTGTATTTACTGGCCGGATACCCACTGGCCTTGAACCCGGTACGTGAACTTTTTTCGCAGTCTGTGGTGGATCTGGTCAGCTCCATGAGTATTTTGAGTCATCTGCAGTCGGTGACGCGCGGCGTGCTTGATTTCCGCGACGCACTGTATTTCATCCTTACAACGTTATTCTGGCTTGGACTGAATGTTCTGCTGTTGCAGTCACGGAAAGGGTTGACATGAGTACGCGTGTTAGGCTTATTGCTGCAGTCACTGCCTTGCTGTTGGCCTATTTCGGCCTGAATCAATTGTTTAGACTGGCCCTGCCGCCAATGCGGTTGGATTTGACCGAAAAACATCTGTTTACACTTTCGTCGGGAAGTCAGCGCATCATTGCCAAGGTCAACCAAGATACCGAATTAACCTTGTACTATTCGGAAAAAGAGGCGCGACCCTATCCACAATTTCGGCAGTATGCACAGCGGGTTTCCGAGAAAATCGAAGAATATGCCGCGCAATCCGGCAACAAAATCCGCCTGCGTATCATTGATCCCGAGCCCTATTCCAGCGCCGAAGACATTGCCATTGCCGAAGGCATTCTGGCCATTCCCTTGGAAGACGGTGCAGGGCCGCTGTACTTCGGCCTTACTGCAAAAACCGCTGTACGCAAACAATCCATCGGGTTCATCAAGCCGGAATCCGAGCAGTACCTGGAATACGAGTTGTCGAAACTGATTCAGTCTGTGCAAAGCGGCGATAAGCCGAAAGTGCTTCTGGTCAGCGATTTGCCGGTATCGGGAAATACCAATTCAACCTTGGGGCCGGTAGTTCCGGCCTGGGTTGTTTATCGGCAGCTTTCGGAACGCTACCAGTTGAGCCATATGTCACCCAGAGCGTTGACCATACCTTCCGACACCGACGTACTATGGGTCATGCATCCGCGCAATTGGCCGGAATCCGCACTGCAGCAAGTTCAGTTGTTTGTTGAAAATGGCGGTCATGCAGTAGTTGTACTGGATCCTAATGCCGAGTCGGTTCCGGTTTTTTCGGGTAGCAATCCCATTCTCAGCAATCTGTATCTGGCATCCGACATGCCGGCAATGCTGCAACGCTGGGGCGTACGTTACGATTCCAATGCGGTAGTACTGGACAGCAAGTATGCATGGCTGATGCAGTTGAACGAAAATCAATTCCCAAAGCGTAATCCTGCATTAATCAGCCTTCCGGCCGAGGCCATGAATCAGCGTGATCCGGTAACTGCCGATTTGGATCGGATTGTACTTTCCAGCACCGGTGCCATGACCTTGACCGAAAATAGCCCGTTACAAATCGAGCCCTTGTTGCAGAGCTCCGATTCGTCGCGCCTGATTGATGTTACCGGCTTCCGCTTGGCTAGCGAAGATCCCGAGAAGCTGCTGAATGGATTCGTATCCAGTCAGGAGCCATTTGTGCTTGCGGCTCGCTTCTCTGGAAAGGTAAGCAGTAAAGGCCAGCCGGATAAGCAGCTAAACTTCATTGTGGTAGCGGATTCCGACTTTCTCAGCGACCGGCTTTGGGTTCAGGAGAACAACCTGTTCGGGCAGCCGGTGTTCAGCGCACAGGCCAGTAACGGCGATTTTTTCTTCAATTGCATTGATCAGCTTTCCGGTACGGATGATTTGATATCCATTCGTAGTCGGGGTAAGGTTTCGCGGCCTTTCGAAAAAGTGGATCAGCTGCGCCGAAGTGCCGAGCAGCGCTATCGCGATAAACAAACGGCATTGCTGTTGAATCTGGAAAAGGTGCAATCGGAGATCAACGTGCTGCAGGAGAGCGGTAACTTGAGCAAAGCCACGCAGAACTCGCCGAAATACCGTGCGCTGATGACTGACAAAATCAAGCTGCGTCGTTCGCTGCGCGATATTCAACGAGAACTGAACCTGGATGTCGAGCGTCTCGGCATTATCATAAAACTGATCAATATCCTGGGAATTGCGTTGTTGCTGCTGGTGATCGGTGCCGTGGTTGCCGTGCGCAGGCGCCTGTTCAAGGATTACGCACGGGTAAGTCATGGCACGTCATAAGCGCGGTTTCGATTGTCACTCGGCTACGCGCCTGTTGGTTAGGAATGACCCGTTGTTCAAGCCTTGGGTGAAGCGTATCGGCCCGTTGGATTACGGTTCCGGTTGGCGCCGTCCGTTTCAGGTAGTGGATGCGTTGGCACGTGCAGTGCTGTATCAGCAGCTCAGCGGCAAAGCTGCCGCGACCATCGTTTCCCGGGTTGAAGCTGCAATGGGCCTGCCACAGTTCAGTCATCAGGCTTTAAAGCGTCTTTCGGATGCCGAGCTAAGGGCTTGCGGCGTTTCAGGCAATAAGGTTTTGGCTTTGCGCGATCTGGCCAGACGCGAAGCCGCCGGTGAAATGCCCAGCACAAGACAATTGCAGTATCTGGATAACCATCAGATCATCGATGCCTTGGTGCCCACGCGAGGAGTCGGACGTTGGACCGTTGAAATGCTGTTGATGTTCCGTTTGGGACGCTCTGATGTGCTGCCCGTTGATGACCTGGGAATACGCAAAGGTGCTCAGCTGTTGGACGGATTACAGCAGATGCCGTCACCCAAAGGTTTGCAGGCTCGTGGCGAGCAATGGCAGCCGGTACAGACCATGGCAAGCTTTTATTTGTGGCGTATAGCGGATTTCAAGCAAGTGCCGGTCAAGCGTTCGCAGGACTAATCCGTACCTTGCCAGTACCAGTGCCAGGGCTCATAAGTGATGCCATGAATATTATCGCGAGGGTAGCTCAAACGGAAGCCGAAGTCGGCCGCATGACGTGTAAGCCATTCAAAGGCCTGGCTGTGCTCAAAACTTTCTTCGGCAGCGGCAAGCCCGGGCGTTGAAATATCCAAGGCGCGCCCTGAATGGTGTTCGCTGAATCCCGGTGCGGCGTTAACGGTGAGAATCTGCTGAATGGTAAGGCCGCGTGCTATTTTTCTGGCGAATATACCGGCCTGATAGGCATGGCTCCTGAAACCTGAAATCGCCTGCAGCGCAGTTTGGTCTTTAGCAGCAGCGTGTTGCATGCGCAGCCAAAGCTTGGCTGTCTGAGTTTCCAGCCAAAGCGGTCTGCGGTAACGGTCGCGTCCGGCATAGGACAGCAGTGTAGGCTCCAAGATCCAACTTAATCCGGTTTTGGAAGCGTAGCTATCCCCTGAAATGCCCAGCTCATCCAGCAGGCTGAATAGGTGATCCGGTGGAAGTTCATCTGAGCTTTGTATGCTACGCTGCAGGTCCTGCCAAAGCGTTGCCAAGGGCTCGGCCCGGGGCAGGGTGTGCAAGTATCGCAAGGCCCCTCTGGCAGCCAAAGCGACATAACGGCCATCGCTCTTGTTACGAATCAGCCAATCGGCGCCGGCCATGGCGCGTGCAACGGCATTGCTTCTGCCTCGATACAGCGCCGCAGGAACGGCATCATAGCCGTTCCCGTTTATAAGGCAATAGTCCGATGGATGCAGCATCAAAGCCCTTTCAGTGTGTCGAGGAAATCCCCTGGCCGTTCCAAGCTTAATAAAACCACGCCCTTTTGGGTAGGCAGGTACACCACATTGGTTTTATCGGTGAGATACACATGCGCTTTTTCACCATTATGCAGTTTGAACAAGCCTGAACTCAAGCCAGGCATGGCTGCGCCCCATAGTTTCCATTTCGGTCGCAATTCCTTGCGGTTGTCCAGATTGATTTTCAACGCGCCATCGCGGTCGATTTGTGCCAGGCTCCAGTGTTGCCGGATAAAGCTGACCTTCAATTGCAGGCCGGACTGACCCAAAGTGGCAACCGGATTGCGCACGCCCCAGGCGGCGAAAAGTAACAGCGCCGGACCGATACCTAGTACCAGCGGAAGAAACCAGATGGGCAATTTGGTGAAGTCTTCGGGATTGAACCACCAGATTATGCCCACAAACAGGCTGGGCAGCAGTGCCGCCACGGCGAAGAACCATTTGGCGGCAGTACCGATAGGTGCAAGTTCAAACGATTTTGAAGGGCTCATGGCAGGTCTCTTGTGGCATCGGAAATTTCTGTGGGATCAGGTGCAGCACTTGGTTTGATGCGCCCGTTTTTGCGTAAGGCCTCGCGCAGTACGAATTCTATCTGTGCATTCAGCGAACGCAGATCATCATCGGCCCAGCGCTGGACGGCTTCCAGCACCTGGGCGTTGACTCGTAGCGGATAGGCTTTCTTTTCGCTCATTGCCGATCAGTAAATCGATCCGGCATTGACGATAGGCTGGGTACCGCGTTCACCGCACAACACCACCAGCAGGTTGCTGACCATGGCTGCTCGACGCTCGGGGTCAAGATCGACCACATTGCGTTTTGAGAGCTCGCTCAAGGCCATTTCCACCATACTGACTGCACCTTCAACGATGCGTGTACGTGCGGCGATGATGGCGCTGGCCTGTTGCCGTTGCAGCATGGCCTGCGCGATTTCGGGTGCATACGCCAGATGGCTGATTCGAGCCTCGACCACGCGAACACCGGCTTCGGCAAGGCGCTCTTGGATTTCCTCGGTAAGGTGTTTGGCGATTTCAGTGGCATGGCTGCGCAGGGAAATATTGCCGTCTTCGTGTTGATCGTAGGGGTAGGATGTGGCCATGGCGCGAAGCGCCGCTTCGGATTGGATATGAACGAAGCTTTCGTAGTCGTCGACATTGAATACCGCTTCGGCTGAATCCACCACGTTCCAGACCACGACCGCGGCGATTTCGATCGGGTTGCCGTCCAAGTCGTTGACTTTCAGCTTGCCGGATTCGAAGTTGCGCGTACGCAGAGAGATTTTTTTCTTGCTGAAAAATGGGTTGTTCCAGCGCAGGCCTTGTTCCTTGACCGTGCCAACATAGCGGCCGAACAGACTGAGTACCGCCGCTTGGTTGGGCTCAACCATGTACAGACCGATCATGCCGAATAGCAGCACCAGCAATGACAGTGCCGATATGCCAACCAATAGGCCGTGGTGGCTTTGTAGGCCGATGATAAAACCGTAGGCGGCGACTAGGCAGCCGAGTAGGCTTACTACCAGATAGCTGATGCCATTGATGGATTGCAGATTATTTTCGCGCATGGGTATTTCCTCCTGTGATATGTAAATGATATCAAAATATATTAAATCGTCAAGTGAAATATACTTCAATAAAAACATATAGATATAAAAATGCGGCCGAATGGCCGCAGAGGAAACTGTAAATGTACTGCAACTTAAGGGTTGGCTTTGTCGAATCGAATAATCGGCGAAGGCGATTGTTCACTGCCTATAAATAGACTGTTGCCGTCTTCGGAATATGCAATAGACTCAGCCTGTGGCAACCAAGGCAGTGTTAAAGTTTGCCGCGGCGTAACATTCGGATGCTTGGCGTTCGGCAGATCGAAAAAATTGATTTGCTGGTAGTTGAGCAAGGCAATCGTTTTGTTGTCTGGGCTGAGATCAGCGCCTGTGATCTGCGCACGGTAGCGCCCATAATCGCCTTTGCTATTCATGGTGGTGGCATCCGGCTGGCTAATGCCATCAAAACGCCCGATAACTTTAGGGCTGCTGCCGTCGGCGGCATCGAAGGGCAGAGCGTACAGTTCAGCTGGCACGCGCTTCTTGCTGACCATCAGAAATTGACGTGTTTCGGTATCGGTCATCAACGCTTCGGCATCCCGAGGCCCATCAGGCCAGACGAAGCGAAGGCTTCGCAAGGGCTTGAGGTGTTGCCCAGAAACCAGCTGCGCCGGTTCTTCAAAAATATGGATGGCCAATTCGCCGCGAATGCCGCCATTGTCGCCGGTGTCGGCAATGGCAATGTAGTTTTTGCCTTCTAGTCGGTAATTGCTGATGTCTTCCCAGTCGGTGTTAACCACGCCGTCCAAGGTCACTACCGCAACCGTTTTAGCACGGGCATCGATGGCATACATTTCGGCGGCATTACCGCTATCGTTGATGGCCCAGAATATGCCCGGATGGATATTGGAACGGGTCAATCCCGACAGTTCATTGAGGTGTACGGCATCCGGAATGCCCGCAAATACGGGTTCAGACCAATTCTCAAGACGGGGCTCGGACGTGGCTTCACAGGCGCTGAGAAAAAGCAGACCGGAGCCGAAAAGGGCGGTCAACGCCATCCTTGCGTTCATTCTTACATGGGTATTCATCCTGCGTATAATGACATACTCCCCCTAATACAGACAATCAAATGCACTCTGAAACCGTCAATCTAGGCACGCCGGTCAGCCCGGGTGCATTCCGAGTCCTGTTGTTGGGGTCCGGCGAACTGGGCAAGGAAGTGGCCTTGGAATTGCAGCGTTTCGGCGTTGAAGTAATTGCTGCCGATCGCTACGACAACGCGCCGGCCATGCAAGTGGCACACGACTGCTATACCTTGAATATGCTCGATCCGGCGGCATTGCGGCAATTGATCCACCAGGTTAAACCACATCTGGTAGTGCCGGAAATTGAAGCCATTCACACCCAGACCTTGGTGGACATGGAAGAAAATGAAGGTCTGCAGGTCATACCCACCGCCCGTGCTGCCCGTCTAACCATGGACCGCGAAGGCATCCGTCGATTGGCTGCGGAAACCCTGGGGTTGCCAACGTCGCCATATCGATTCGTGGATAACGAAAACGAATACCAAGAGGCGCTGTCAATCATTGGTGTTCCCTGTGTGATCAAGCCGCTGATGTCCTCATCGGGCAAAGGCCAGAGCACCATAACTGATGTGGCAAACGCAGAAGCCGCTTGGAGCAAGGCCCAGACCGGTGGCCGTGCCGGCGAAGGCCGCTGCATAGTCGAAGGCTTTGTCGATTTCGATTACGAAATCACCCTGCTGACCGTGCGCCATGCCGGCGGCACGTCGTTTTGTGCACCGATTGGTCATTTACAGGTTGATGGCGATTACCGGGAAAGCTGGATGCCGCAGCCAATGAGCGACGAAGCCTTGGCCAAAGCCCAGGCGATAGCTCAGGCCATTACAGATGATTTGGGTGGTTTCGGCCTGTTCGGGGTTGAGCTGTTCGTGAAAGGCGATGAAGTCTGGTTTAGCGAAGTATCGCCACGCCCGCACGACACCGGGTTGGTGACCTTGATTTCACAAGAGCTCTCGGAATTTGCCTTGCATGCACGTGCCATCCTTGGCCTGCCGATACCTGACCTGCGCGTATTAGGGCCATCAGCTTCGTGCGCCATCGTAGCCAAAGGCACCGGTGTTCCGGCGTTTTCCGGGGTTGAACGGGCCTTGCAAGAGCCCGATACCGGCATACGTTTATTCGGCAAGCCGTATGTTGACGGATCGCGTAGGGTGGCGGTAACCCTTGCGCGTGCCGACTCAATTGAAGCTGCCCGTGAAAAAGCCCGGCGTGCCGCTGCCGCTCTTGATGTTTCATTACGCTAGGAAGCCCTATGTCTGACGATCAAATCTATGCCGTATACCTTCACGCACAAGCTATTGAAGCCCTGGGTGCACCGATCAAGCCCTACATCAGCCAAGGGCCAGCCGG
>JAHEBG010000240.1 GCA_024642445.1 Gammaproteobacteria bacterium
CGTAATTCAGCGCGTTGCTCAGCAATACGGTCAGAATCTGATGCAGATGCGAGCGATCGAAAAGTCCATAAACCGGAGTAGATGCAGAGTTGATGCTGATTGCGTTGACGTCCTGGGGGTTGGTGCTCAGGTGCTCGGCCACAAACGCCTGTACAAAGCTGTTCAGTTCGATATTCTGCGGTTGCGCACCTTGCCGTCTCGCCAAGCCCAGGATGTTTTCAATAATGCCATTCAGGCGTTTGCATTGTTGCCCGATGATCGCCAGCATCTCTTTATCGGGCGCCGAAATGTCGGGTGACTCCTCCATCAATTGCTGGGCATAGCTGATTGCTGCCAGTGGGTTGCGGATTTCATGGGCAATGCTGGCGGATAAACGCCCCAGATTGGCCAGCTGAAGTTCATCGGCGCGACCGGAAAAAATCCTGCTGTCTTCCAGGAAAATCAAATAATGCAGATCCTGTAACTCTACCGTAACGAAATGCGGAATCACTACCGGACCGCCTTTGAAAAGGGCCATGGCTTCCGGTCGGAATTCGGGATGATTGCGCCATTGCATCAAACGACGGTCAAGCTCGGGTGCCACCTCCAGCAACGGCGCTTCTCTGCTGAGCGCTGCCTGTGCCAGCTGTCCGGCGGATTCGTTGCTCAGCATGATGCGGTGGTGCCTGTCTAACAGAATGACTCCGGTGCGGATATGGCTGATGATTAGCTCGTTCATCTGTGCCATTTCCGCCAGATGCTGCCCACGTTCTTCAGCCAAGGCCCGACTCAGTGCGGCTTGGGTTGCCAGCATTTGGCAGAAGGCAACGGTGGCAATGTAGCTCACGGCAAACATCAGTGCTCTGACGGCATCGGCCTGCATAGCACTATCAAAGAGGGTCTGTAGCAGATGGAAAAACACCACCAGAACCGCGAATGCCGTTATGCAGGCAATGGGCCATACCCTCAGCAACAAGCCGCCTGCGGCCAAATTTACCAACATTAGCGGGGCTACCGCATAAAAAATTGAGGGCAGCAATGCAGCAATAGCAGCAAACAATGCGCAGTCAATTACCAGTCCAATGAATGCCGTAAAGCGCCGGTGTTGCCAACGGTCCCAGAGTAAAAGTAGAAAGGCGGCTGACAAATAGCCGATACAGATATAGCGCAGAGAATCTTGCGGTATCAGCTCGGGGAAGGGCGTGTACGGACTGTATATCCAAAAAGCCAGCAACGCGGCCTCAAGGCATCTAAACAGCGCAAAGAAGTACAGCTCACGTCGGTGAAGTCCTTTTCCGGCGGCGGCGGTGAGAACAAAGGTCATTGATTTCCTTGTTTTTCATCCCTGCTTAACAAGTTGAGTATACGGGCGAATTGGGTGTTTTTGCCTTTAGGGCGATAAAAAGCGACAATAGACACCCGTTTCCGGGTCTTTCCCGTTCAATCCTAGGTGTCGAATGAACTTCCACGAATATCAAGCCAAACAGTTATTTGCCGATTACGGCATTGCCGTTCCGAAAGGCATTGTTGCCCGTACGCCCGATGAGGCGGTTGCCGCCGCCAAGCAGATTCCCGGTGACATGTGGGTGGTTAAAGCCCAGATTCATGCCGGCGGCCGAGGTAAAGCCGGTGGCGTGAAACTGGCCAAATCCTTCGATGAAGTCAAACAGTACGCCAAGGCCATGCTCGGCACCAAAATGGCTACCTACCAAACCGCCGGTGTAGAACTGCCCATCGACTCGGTTCTGGTCTGTGAAGGCACCGATATCGCCAATGAAATGTACCTTTCGGTGCTGGTCGATCGTTCCACCAAGTCCATAACCTTTATTGCCTGTGCTGAAGGTGGCATGGATATCGAGCAAGTGGCGAAAACCAACCCTGATGCGATCAAGGCCGTGCACGTAAATTATGTGCAGGGGCTGCAGGCCTATCAGTGCCGTCAACTGGGCTTCGATCTGGGCCTGAATGCGAAACAGGTGGGGCAACTCAGCAAAATCATGCTGGGTCTGTACAAACTGTTCAATGAAAAAGACCTGGCACTGGTGGAATTGAACCCTCTGGCCATCCTTACCAGCGGCGATCTGGCGGTATTGGACGGCAAAATCAACACCGACGACAACGCCACTTTCCGTCATCCCGAGTTGGCTGCCATGCGCGATATCCGCCAGGAAGACGAGACCGAAGTGCTGGCCAGCCAACACGACTTGAATTACGTGACCATGGACGGCGACATTGGCTGCATGGTCAACGGTGCCGGTTTGGCCATGGCCACCATGGATGTGATTTCCCTCAGTGGCGGTTCACCGGCCAACTTTCTTGACGTGGGCGGCGGTGCCACCAAAGAACGCGTTACTGAAGCCTTCAAGCTGATTCTTAGCTCCGACAAAGTCAAAGCCATCTTCGTCAATATATTCGGCGGTATCGTCCGTTGCGACATGATTGCCGAAGGCATTATTGCCGCGGTCAAGGAAGTGGATGTGAAAGTGCCGGTAGTGGTGCGATTGGAAGGTACCAATGTCGAAAAAGGCAAAGACCTTCTGAAAAACAGCGGCCTGGCGATTACTGCCGCCGATGACATCAATGACGGCGCACGTAAAGTCGTTGCCGCCGCACGCGCCTAATCGATAAGGAATACTTGAATGAGCGTTTTAGTCAATAAATCAACCAAAGTCATCGTGCAGGGTTTCACCGGCACCCAGGGTACTTTTCATGCCCAACAAATGCTGGATTACGGCACCCAAGTGGTAGGCGGTGTTACCCCCGGTAAAGGCGGCAGTCAACATATCGGTCTGCCGGTATTCAATACCGTAAAAGATGCCGTGGCGCAGACCGGTGCCAATGCATCGGTCATCTATGTACCGCCTCCGTTCGCAGCCGATGCCATTCTGGAAGCGGCCGATGCCGGCATTACCGTGATCGTGTGCATTACCGAAGGCATCCCGGTGCTGGATATGCTGCGCGTGAAAAACAGTCTGAAAGCCTATCCCGAGGTGGTGCTGATCGGGCCGAACTGCCCCGGCATCATCACCCCAGGCGAATGCAAAATCGGCATCATGCCGGGCCATATCCATCTGCCCGGAAAAATCGGTATCGTGTCGCGCTCCGGCACGCTCACCTATGAAGCGGTTAAGCAGACCACGGATGCCGGCTTGGGCCAATCCACCTGTATCGGCATCGGTGGCGACCCAATGCAAGGCATGAACTTCATTGATTGCCTGAAATT
>JAHEBG010000013.1:0-8837 GCA_024642445.1 Gammaproteobacteria bacterium
TGCAAACGCAGAAATTAAATGAAATGCAGAGCCAGCAAAGTGTTCTGGAAAATCAGCTTCTCGGTCAGAAAGCCGAGCTTGCAGTATTGTTGCGATCAGCCTACCGCTTGGGTGAAAACAGCGAACTTAAACATCTGTTGGCACAGGATAAACTGGCGGAGGCGTCACGTTGGCTGGTTTACCATAGGTATTTCGAGCGCCAACGACAGGCAGAAATTAGCCGGCTGGCGCAGCAGCTGCAAGCACTGGCTGCATTAACTTCAGCTATCGAACAAGAAAAAATTCGCTTGGCAGAGCAACAGGAAAAACAAAAACAGTCGGTTGCCGAGTTGAGCCGTCAGCGCCAGCAGCGTAAGGCAGTAGTAAGCACCCTGGATGCCAAATACAACAATCAGCAGGCACGTATCAAGGCGCTCGGCAAAGATGAAAAAGCCCTGCGCGGTCTTTTGGATAAGCTCCGACGGGCGGCGCAGAGCAGCAAAGCACCGGTCATCGTTGGTCGGCCCAGCGGAAAAACCGCGGCACCGCAGAGTACGCCGAAAAATCTTACCGGCTGGCCGTTGACCGGCAGTTTACTGGCGGGTTACGGCAATGCCATGCCCGATGGCCGACGCAGTGAAGGCCTGTTAATTGCAGCGGCTGCCGGTGCCCCGGTATATGCGGTAGCCGATGGCCGCGTGGTGTATGCCGATTGGCTGAAAGGCTACGGCATGTTGCTGGTGATTGATCATGGGCGCGGTTACATGAGTCTTTATGCAAACAACGATGCGCTTCTGAAGGAAGTGGGCGAAAGTGTTACCCCTGGCGAGCGCATTGCAACGGTGGGAAGCTCCGGTGCTCAAAACCGTGCGGCGTTATATTTTGAAATGCGTCTGAACGGGCAACCCCAGAACCCCAATGGCTGGTTGCGGCCATGAGAGGCTTCAGCATATTGATATTGGCGGCAATTGCCGGCCCGTTGTTGGCAGCTCCGGTGAAACCCGCCGAGACCGCGTTTCAGTCGGTTCCTGTAGCGGAAATACAGCGCTTTGCCCAAGTCTTTCAGGCAATCCGCGATAGCTACGTGGAGCCCATGACCGATGAGGAAATCATGCAAGCCGGTCTGCGCGGCTTATTGCAAGACATTGATCCGCACAGCAGTTACCTTTCTGCTCGGCAGGCGCGTGAGTTCAACGATCTAAGCGAAGGCGGGTATGCCGGTATCGGTATCGAGAGCGATGAACGTGATCCCACGCGTATCCGAGTGGTTTCACCGTTCGACGACACCCCAGCGCAGCGTGCCGGATTGCGTGCCGGTGATTTCATCACCGCCATCAATGGTGTGCCGGTGGACAACGCCAACCGTAGCGCAAGCCCGGAACGCCTGCGCGGAAAGGCCGGCACCAAAGTAGTGTTGACCGTGGTCCGGCCGGGTGAAAAGGCACCGTTCAAACTCAGTATTATCCGGGAAAACATCGCGCTACAAAGCGTGAAGTCGCGCTGGCTGGAACCGGGTTTTGCCTACTTCCGCATCAGTGCCTTCCAAGGAGACACAGGTCTCGAGTTCCGTAGGCAATGGCAGGCTTTGCAAGCTGCCGACAAGGGCGTTGCTGTTATAGGCGTGATTCTCGATCTGCGCAGCAACCCCGGAGGGCTGGTGAATGCCGCCGTGGAAGTGGCTGATGATTTTCTGGGTGAGGTTCCGATTGTGATTACCAAGGGTAGAAACGCCTTGACCAACAGTACCTACTACGGAAAGCCGGGCGAACTGTTTAAAGGCGTCCGGGTTGTTGCGCTGATCGATGCCGGCAGTGCCAGCGCTTCCGAAATTCTGGCCGGCGCGCTGCAGGACCATAAACGCGCAACGGTCATGGGCAGCCGCAGTTTTGGCAAGGGCTCAGTGCAGAATGTCATCACTCTCGACAACGGCGATGCCTTCAAGCTCACCACATCGCGGTATTACACCCCGAATTTACGCTCCATCCAGGCCCAGGGCATCGTGCCCGATGTAATGTTGGAGGGAAACGCCAAGGCACCGATTATCGAGAGGGATTTGTCCAGGCATATCCAGGGCGAAACGCCTGATGCCTCGGATGCCGAACATGGCGTGGTGTTGATGGGTGAAACTTACATCGGCATGGCTTTGGATTGGCTGAAAAGCCCCAAGCCCTGAAACAACACCGCCAATTGGCGGTGTTGTTATGCAATTCTGTTTGACAGAATTATTTTTTAATCAGCCGCACCAAAAACAGCAATATTACGGCACCAATAACCGCGGTGATAAATCCGCCGAATTCTCCGCCAATGGAGATTCCGGCTTTCGGCAACAGCCAGCCACCCAGAATTGAGCCGAGTATACCTACAACAATATTGCCTAGAACGCCGAAGCCGCCGCCTTTCATGATGACACCCGCCAACCAGCCGGCCAGCGCACCAATGACCAGCATAATAATTAAACCCATGGTCTTCTCCTGATTTGTTTAGGGATTGAACTGAATAAGATATATCCGTTATCAATTCACGCTTACTGTAATGCGAGTGCTGTAAAAAACGGTTAACGGGCTAGGGTTTCGGCACGCCGCTTTTGCAGGCGCCTGAACAGGCGAAACAAAATCCACAGTGCAAGAGCGAATGCAACGATGGGAATAAAGACCGCCAGCACCGTCAATAACAATGCGCTTAAGCCTTCGCCGCTGGAAACCACAGGGTTGCCCATGCCGCCGGTAGGTAGGCTGACCGCGGCGCGAATACTGGAAGTGCCCAGATGCACCAATGATGAAACGCCACCACCGGCGACGATGGCAAGCGACCATTTTAAAAATGGCGAGACATCACCCACGGTGGAAGCGGTAAGTACGGTTCCTGCAATGGCCGCTGCGGGGGCAAGGATGACGTCCAAGGCATGGTCGAGCCAGGGAATGTAATACGCGCCAATTTCCAAAAGTGCTGCCACAGAGAATGCCACCAAGGCCTGCCAGCTGGCAATCCAGGCAAAGCCTTCGCTAAGCGGCAGCCATTGGAAGTAGCCGGCGATGCTTAGACCGAGCAAGGGAATAAAAACCCGGAAACCGGCAGCGGCGCTTAAGCCCACGCCAATCAGGATGCCAAATACCGATTCAGCATTGGCGAACAGATGCATCGTATTGGAAAGCGTGTTCAGCCATCCTTCCATCACATCACTCCTTGCGTAAATGCGCCAGTTAAGGCTAGATTGTAACGCGGCATCTGCCGAAGCAACAGGTAATCCAGAATGAACCATACCATGGATGCGTTATCCGATAATCGCAGCATGACCCGCAAAGACGTCAATACGCTGGGCCTTTCCGCCTTGGGTGGCGCACTGGAATATTACGACTTCATCATCTTCGTTTTTCTGGCCGGCAGCATCGGGCAATTGTTCTTTCCGGCGGATATGCCGGCATGGCTGAAACAGCTTCAGGTGTTTGGAATTTTCGCTGCCGGATATCTGGCCCGCCCAATCGGCGGATTGCTGATGGCGCATTACGGCGACATCATCGGCCGTAAGCGCATGTTCACCTTCAGCCTGTTGCTGATGGCAGTCCCTACATTTGTGATGGGCTTGTTGCCAACGTATGCGCAGATTGGCATTGCTGCGCCTTTGCTGCTGCTGCTGATGCGTATTTTGCAGGGTGCCGCCGTGGGCGGCGAAATTCCTGGCGCATGTGTGTTTGTAGCAGAGCATGTACCTTCCCGCCATGTTGGAATCGCCTGTGGCACGCTGTTTTCAGGATTTACTACCGGGATTCTGCTGGGTTCATTGGTGGCCATGGCGGTAAACCATTTCTTTGCCGATGCCGTTCTTGACTATGCCTGGCGCTTGCCGTTTTTGTTAGGCGGCGTGTTCGGGATTTTTGCATTATTCCTGCGCCGTTGGCTGGAGGAAACGCCGGTTTTTCTTGCCATGAAACAGAAAAAACAGCTGGCGCAAGAGGTGCCGTTGAAAACGGTGCTACGAGAGCACCGGGCGCAGATTTGGCCGAGCATGCTGCTAACGTGGTATTTGAGTGCCGGCATTGTGACATTGACGCTACTGACTCAGAGTGTACTGCAGAGCCAGTATGCCTACAGTGCCGAACACGCGTTGTTTGCCAACAGCATTATGATCGTGGTGTTAACCTTTGGCTGTATTTTCTGGGGCTGGGCTGCAGACCGCATCGGGGTCTATGCCACACTGATGCTCGGTTCGGCCTTGTTGGCGATTACGGTGTATGCATTTTTCATCAGCCTGCCTGCGGCGCTGACCGATACTACTGTGTTGTACAGTCTGGCCGGTTTCTGCCTGGGCTCAGTAGCTGTAGTGCCTCGGATACTGGTGGGACTTTTCCCTCCGGCAGTGCGGTATTCGGGGTTTTCGTTTTCATACAATATTGCCTATTCGATTTTCGGCGGTTTCACGCCCATGTTGATTGCCTATTGGCTGCGCAGCGAACCCTTGGCGCCGGCATACTATATTTGCGCCGTCAGCGCGATCAGCTTCGTATTGGCCATTTATCTTCGTTTCCGATATGGCCGCACGGAATTGGCCATCTGAATCTCTGCGCACAAATCTGTAATGCGGTTATACCGACGACAAACCGGACAGTTCTCGCTGGTAAAGACACAGCTCGGCTTCACCCGGCGTCACGGTTTGCATGCACTGCCATTTAAAGCCCAGTTTTTCTAGCAAATGCCGGGAGCGCGTATTCTCAGGGTTCACAATAGCCATCAGGCTCGGCAGCTGAAAGGTGTTTGCCGCAGCAGAAAGGCAGGCCATACACGCTTCAAAGGCAAAGCCTTGGCCGAAATACTCGGGAACAAACGCGTACCCGATATCGGCTTCCGCAAGCGATTCCCGCTTCACCAGTCCGCACATGCCGATGGTATTTCCGCTGCACTTTTCAACTACGGCCCAGAATCCAAAGCCAAAGCTACGGTAGCTTCGCATAGGGCCGTTTTCAAGGTAAGTTTCGGCTTGTTCGAGTGTGCGTACACCGCGATCGGCGATGTTTTCAATGAAGCTCGGTTCATTCAGCTGACGTAGCATGTACGCAGCATCGTCCAGCGTGAATTCACGCAGCGTCAGCCGCTCGGTTTCTAGAGTGAAGGCCATCGACGTTTGCGCTCTGCGGTGTACTGCCACCAGGTGCGGGGTGGGTTACCGTCGATGAAATCGGTAATGGATAGCAAGGTGTCGAGCACGCACGGATCTTGGCGTACCTGGGTGATGTCGCAAAGCCGGCGGTAAAGGGTGTAGGCATCCTTGCCGGCCAGTTGCTGTGGCGAATCGAAGCCCAGCAGCCGTAAATCCGCAGCGCATGCAGGGCCGACATTGGGAAGATCGGTCAATGTCTGCACTCGGTCGCGTCGCACTTTAGCCGGCTGCATCGGATTTCTCGGCGATGATTTCAAGCACCATGGGAGTAATCAGCAAGGCGTTGGGGTTGGCTTGCAGTGCGCACATGTCTGCTTTCACAGTGGCCACCCAAGTGGCATCGACAAGCCCAAGATCCAAAAGCCGCTGCAGGTTGATATCAATGAAGCTGGCAGGCCATTGCCAAATCGGCTGATGCGGTCCGGCGCTGAGGGATATTGGCCGGGTTTCCCGAATTCGGCAGCCGGCGGCGGTTAAATGGTCTGGCAGTTGCCGGGCTACATTGGGTTCGCCGCCGAAGCTGCGCCAGCTGGCCATTACGTGCTGCACAAACTCGGCCAAGGCGGTGCTGGGTGGCAACGATTGATAGGTTTCATAGTGCACATATTCATGGAAAATCAAGGTTCCGCCGGGGCGTAATGCCTGCGCCATTTTTTTCACCAATAAGGCCGGATCGCTTACAAAGATAGCTAGCCATCGGCACCATATGGCGTCGGCTTGAATGGCTGGAAGTTCATCCAACATGACGTCGGCTTCATGAAACGTGGCATTCGACACGCCTTTCGATTCACACAACGCATGCGCATACGCAATGAAGCGTTCGCTGCGTTCGATGCCGATGACATGACCACCGGCGCCGACCTGCTGCGCCAGATCAACAGTGGCGAAGCCCGGGCCGCAGCCGATATCGATGACGGTATTGCCGGCACTGATTCCGGCACGCTGCCAGCAATCACGCACGCGGCTCTGCCAAATGCCATGCTGCAGTTGCAATCGGCCGATTTCGGCATCATGTGTGCCCAGAACGTAATCGGTATCGTCAGTGCTCATGTGTTGCTCCCGAATGGCGTGCCTGCATTCCGCTCAGGTTCGACTTTACCGCCGGCCATTCGCTGTTGAGAATGGAAAAGACTACGGTATCGCGGTAACTGCCGTCGGCCATGATCATATGTTGGCGCAGTACGCCATCCTGTTTTGCGCCCAATCGGGCGATTGCAGTGCGTGACCGATGATTGTGCCAATGGGTTCGAAACTCTACCGCGCTGGCACTCAGGTGTTCAAAGGCATGCTGTAACAGCAATTGTTTGCATGCGGTGTTGATGCCGCTGCGTTGCACCGACTGCCGATACCAGGTGTAACCGATTTCCAGGCGACGGTTGCCGGCATCGACGTTGCAATAACGGGTAGTGCCAAGCACACGCCCGCTGTTTTTTTCGAGAACAGCAAAGGCCAGGGCCAGTCCGTTAGTCTGCTGTTGCAGTGCGTGGTCGATATAAGCCTGCATGTGTTCGGGCCGGGGCACTGAAGTAAAGCCCAGACTCCACAATGCACCGTCTGCAGCGGCATCATTCAAGCCCTGACAGTGTGCTGCCTGTAAAGGCATGAGCCGAACGTAAGCATTTTCCAAATCCGTGGGTTCTATCCAAACGGGCATTTATTCCTCCGCCGGAAGTACTAGAGTTTTCAAGCGCGCGGTGGCGCCCGATTTTATCGAAACATCACGTTTATGGCATTTGAATTGTGTGGCTACCAAGGCAATGAGTGCGGCGTTGGCTTTGCCGTCCACCGGTTGTGCTTTAAGTTGGGCCGTCCAAGTGCCATCAGCCATTGCCTGCAGACTGTCTTCGCGGGCATTGGCTTTGACTCTGATCTGGATTCGACGGGCTGTAGACACCGGAAAGCTCGACGGTTATGGGAGCTTTAGTGTACTCCAGCGTGCCGCAATGCAGCGTCCAGCGTTGCATATTTGAAGGTGAACCCCGCTTGCAATAGGCGTTCGGGTAATGCCCGTTGTCCGTCCAGCACCAGTGCGCTGCGCTCACCCAGGCCGGCTTTCAATAGCCAGGCCGGTGTTTTTATAAGGGCCGGACGGTGCAGGCTTTCGCCAAGTTGCCGGGTGAATTCTCGGTTGCTGACCGGTTCCGGTGCCGTCATGTTGTAGGCGCCCCAGCAGTTCGGGTTGTCCATTAAAAATACCAGCGCGTCCAGGTAGTCGCTGCGGTGGATCCAAGGCATCATCTGTTTGCCTTCACCCAGCTGGCTTCCCAGTCCGCAGCGGAAGGGCAGACGCATTTTTTTCAGTAAGCCGCCATCGGTGTGCAAGACCAATCCGGTACGCAGCACTACGGTACGGATATCCAGAGCTTCCGCCTGCAGTGCAATGTTCTCCCAGTCCTGACAGAGCCGTGCCGAGAAGTCAGCGCCTGCGGGGCCGGATTCAGTGCAAGGCACATCCACCACGTTGCCATAGTAACCCACCGCCGAACCGCTAAGCATCACCTCAGGTTTACGCACGGCACCGGTTATTGCTGCTAGCAAACGCTCGGTCAGGCCAATGCGACTGTCACGCAGCACTGCCTTGCGTTTTTCGGTCCATGGCCTGTCGATAATCGGTTCGCCCGCCAGATTGATTACCGCATCAAAGAACACTTCCGGTGTCCAAGCATTGAAGTCGGTCCATAGCGCCACATCATGGCCCAGAAGCTGTCGCGCTTTGGCGGCGTTGCGGCACAACACGGTAATGTCGTCGCCGCGCGCACGCAGGCGCTGGATTAACGCCTTGCCGATGAATCCGGTGCCGCCGGTGACCAGAACGCGCATCAGCCTTTGACCCGCAAACTTGAGCGACCACCGTCAACAGCCATAATCTGCCCGGTAATCCAGGCGGCATCGGAAGACAGCAAAAAGGCCGCCAGACCGGCCATATCTTCGCTGCTGCCCAGGCGCGGAATGGGGTGCAGCCCGGCAATACTGTGGGCCATGGCATCGTTCTGCCACAAGTTCTTGGACAGCGGCGTTTGCGTCAACGAAGGCGCAATGGCATTTACACGAATTGACGGTGCCAGTTCGGCGGCAAGGCTGAGCGTAAGCCCGGATACCGCTGCTTTGGCCATGCCAATCGAGGCGTGCATGCCAAAACCCTGGCCGGCGGCAATGGAACTGAACAACACCACCGATGAAGACGCGGATCGTTTCAGCGCAGGAAGGGCCGCCTGCACCGCCAGCGCTGCAGAAACGGCGTTGAGTTCATAGTCCCGAAGGAAATCCGCACGGCTGATGCGCGACAATGCCTTCAGAGTAATGCTGCCCACGGCATACACCAAGCCTTCCAAAACATCCCCGGCCTCAGCCGTAATCCGTGCAATCGAAGTGTCGTCCAGCACATCGCCGACACTGCAGCTTGCGCCCAGTTCTTTAGCCAAAGCCTGTGTGCGCTCCGGGTCCCGCCCTGCCAAATGCAGCCGGTAGCCATTCTGGTGCAGGCGACGGGCGGTGGCTGAGCCGATACCGCCGGAGGCCCCGTAAATGAGAATTGTGCCGCGCATGCTGGTTCCATCAATTTTTAAAAACAGACTGTGCCTGAAAGGCTGTGATGACGGTGTATGCGCAATAAAAAACCCGCCACGAAGGCGGGTTTTTCTGAAGCAATCCAATAGCGGTTTACTTGATTTTGGCTTCCTTGTACGGGACGTGCTTACGCACAACC
>JAHEBG010000013.1:8847-11984 GCA_024642445.1 Gammaproteobacteria bacterium
CCGTAAATGAGAATGGTACCGCGCATACAGGTTCCATGGATTTTTAAAAAGCAGACTATGCCCGATAGGCTGTGATGGTGGCGTATGTGCAATAAAAAACCCGCCATTAAGGCGGGTTTTTTGAGGCAATCCGATAGGATTACTTGATTTTGGCTTCCTTGTACGGGACGTGCTTACGCACAACCGGATCGTACTTGGACATTTCCATTTTGTTCGGCGTGGTCTTCTTGTTTTTGTCGGTGGTGTAGAAGTGGCCGGTGCCGGCAGTGGAAATCAAACGGATTTTATCGCGTTTCGATGACATGGTTGGAGCTCCTTAAATTTTTTCGCCACGGGCGCGCAATTCGGCCAGTACGGAATCGATACCGCGCTTGTCGATAGTGCGCAGACCATGAGCGGAGACTTTCAATTTGATCCAACGGTCTTCACTGGCAACCCAGAAACGGCGTTCGTGAATGTTGGCGTGGAAATGACGGCGGGTTTTGTTGTTGGCATGCGAAACGTTGTTACCGCTTTGCATTGCCTTGCCGGTTACTTGGCATATACGACTCATGGCGTACCTCGTAGCGTTTAAGGGTCACCCATAGCCCGGGTGAGTTCGGCCTTACGGAAAAATCCGTACACAATAAGGGAGTGCTCGTTGATAGGCTGGGGATTGTGCACCACAGCGCCAAGCGGGGCTTCGAGCGAGCCGCCTATTATGCCTAAGTTTTCCTTAGCATGCAAACACTTAGCTGAACGACACCGCCAGAGCCGGGTATCTTGTTGATTTCAGTGGCCACAGCGGCCGGGTCAGTGGCCGGCTTTATCCCGATGCCAGCCGCGGTGTTGGATATCGAGGTACAGGCTGTACAGGGCTGTAAAAGTGGGAAACAGGTTCTGCAGGACGCCTACCGAATCCTGTTTGGCCGAAAACAGGAAATAACTCAGGGTCATCAGCGAGCCCAAGACGCTCATGTACCAGAACACCCTTGGGATCACCGGCTTTCCTGCCCGCTTAGAGGCAATGAACTGCACCAGCCAACGGCCGCCGAACATCAGGGCGCCGGTATAGCCGATCAGCTTCCAGGGCGTGATGTGCAGCCCGGTCCAGAACAGCCATTCAATCGGCAGATTCATCATAGTTCAAGCGTACCGGTGCGTTTACTGCGTTTGATCAGCCAGCTGACACCGCGCAGATCGGAAATGCCTACCCAGGCACGCCCAAGATTGTTGTATTTGGATACGCCCGTGCTGCGTTCACGGTGATTGACCGGTACGCTGACCGATTCAAATCCGGCGCGCTTGACCAGTGCCGGCAGGTAGCGGTGCATATGGTCGAAATAAGGCAAATCCAGAAACAGTGCGCGTTCGAATAATTTGATGCCACAGCCGGTATCCGGGGTTTCGTCGCGCAGCAGGCGCGAACGGATGGCATTGGCGGCCTTGGACGCCCAGCGTTTGGAGCCGGTATCTTTGCGGTGTACACGCCAGCCGGCGAACAGCTTCACCCTGGGGTCGGCAACATCCCGTGCTGCCAGCAATTTGGGAATGTCGGCAGGGTCGTTTTGGCCGTCACCGTCCAGGGTGGCAATCCACTCGCCGCGCGCCTGTTTGACGCCATTGCGAATGGCGGTGCTCTGACCGCTTTGTTGGGTATGTCCAAACACCCGAAGTTCCGGGATCAGCTGCCGTAACTGGGTCAATACCGCGCGTGACTCGTCTTTGGAGCAGTCGTCAACATAGATGATTTCGAAGGGGACCAGACCGCGCAGGGCCGCCACCACTTCGTGCACCAGGGGTGCGATATTGTCCTGTTCGTTGAAAACCGGAACAACGACGGAGATCTGCGGCTGTGCCAGATTATCCAGGGTCATGAGGGCCTCTTACGGCAAAGCGGGTAACGCCATTGTACCCGTTAGCGGCGCAGTTTTTCCAAAATGCCGTCCAAGGTATCCAGGCCGTGGTAGTGGATGACCAATTTGCCGTTGCCTTTCTTGCCGTGGCTTAGCTGGACTTTGGCCCCCAGTAAATCGGCCATCTCGCGCTCCAAAGAATCAATATCGGCATTGCTGCGCTGCACGCCATTGCCTGATTTCGGTGGCACTTTATTGCGTCCGGCTTGCTGGGCACGGCGTTCGACATCGCGCACCGACAACTGCTCGCTGGCAGCGGTTTGCGCCAAAGCAATGGCCAAGTCCGTAGGAAGGGTGAGCAGTGCCCGGGCGTGGCCCATTTCCAGCTGCCCTGCTTCCAACAGCTTACGGATGGCTTCCGGAAGTTCCAGTAGGCGCAATAAATTGGAAACGGCGGCCCGTGAACGGCCTACCGCTTCTGCGGCTTGCTGGTGGGTCAAATCAAATTCGTCGATGAGGCGGTGCAGTGAACTGGCTTCTTCCAGCGGATTGAGGTCTTCGCGTTGGATATTTTCAATCAGCGCCATGGCAATGACTGCGCGGTCATCCACTTCGCGCACCACCACCGGCACCTCACGCAGTTCGGCGATTTGCGCGGCACGCCAACGGCGTTCACCGGCAATGATTTCGAAACGGCCGCCGGCAATTTCGCGCACAACAATCGGTTGAATAACGCCCTGCGCCCGGATCGAATCGGCCAGTTCTGCCAGTTTTTCGGTTTTCATGTCGCGCCGCGGCTGGTATTTGCCTGGCTGCAACTGGCTGATGGCGAGCTTGGTCAAACCTTCAGTACTAAGATCAGCCGGTGCGCTGGCAGCTTTCAGGTTGCCGCCGAGCAGGGCATCTAGACCGCGCCCCAAGCCGGTTTTTTTTGCTGCCATTACGTGTTCTCCTTGGCTTTTTGTGCCATACGCCGGATGATTTCTCCGGCCAGCCCCATGTAGGCCATGGCGCCGCGTGAACTTTTGTCATAGCGCAGAATGCTCATGCCATGACTCGGGGCTTCGGCAAGGCGGATGTTCCTAGGCACCATGGTGCGGTAGACCAGATCACCGAAATGCTGGGTCAGTTCGTTGCTGACGGCATTGCCGAGATTATTACGTACATCATACATGGTGCGAATAATGCCATCGATTTCCAATGCTGGATTCAGCTTCTGCTTCAGGGCATTGATGGTGTTGATCAGCGAGCTTAGGCCTTCCAGGGCGAAGTATTCACATTGCATCGGCACGATGATGCCGT
>JAHEBG010000241.1 GCA_024642445.1 Gammaproteobacteria bacterium
CAACTGCTGCAGCTTGACTACAACCCAGACCAACACCAGCGCAATAATCCAGAGCATGCCGTTTCCCGTTTTCATTTGTGCAGGTCATAGCTTACACGCCTAACTTCTGCCCGCGTATACTGCGCACTGTACGCCCTGAGGTTGCCATGGCAAACGAAATCGACAACACCTCTGTCTGCCAAAGCTGTGGCGCCTGCTGCGCATATTTCCGGGTATCGTTTTATTTTGCCGAAGCCGAGGCAAATGCTCTGCCCGAAACCCTGACCGAACGTATCAACGACCGCTATAGCTGCATGGCCGGAACCAACGAAAACAATCCCCGTTGCCACGCTTTATCGGGCACCGTGGGCGAAGCCGTGACCTGCACTGTTTACCCGCAACGCACTTCGCCCTGCAGGGAAGTACAGCCCGGTGATGCCCAATGTTTGAAGGCGCGCGCCAAACACGGATTGCCTGCGCTTTAA
Organism: Gammaproteobacteria bacterium; assembly: GCA_024642445.1. GTDB lineage: Bacteria > Pseudomonadota > Gammaproteobacteria > Xanthomonadales > Xanthomonadaceae > Arenimonas. The sequence goes on from JAHEBG010000241.1 coordinate 465, forward strand.
TGGGCGGGTGATTTTTCCATAGCGGCCAGCACCCGTTCGGGTGCCTCCCATTGCGGATAATGGCCTACGCCTTCAAGCAAGGTCAATGGTGCGTTTGGCAGAAGGGCTTTCCAGCGTTCGGCAATGGTCTTGCCTGAAATGGGGTCGCGGTCGCCAATGATCAGATGCAAGGGAATGCATGCTTGCTGTAGTGCAGCGGTCCAGCGATTGCGATGGCGGCGGCGCTCGCGGATGTATTGAATGATTTTCGGCAGCACGGCTCTGCCACCGGCGCGTGACACCAGTTGCCAGTGCCACTGCAATTCCTGCGACGGCAACGGCTTGCCGGCAATGGATTGCATGCTGGCACAGAAGCGGCCGAAGCTTGAGAACTTGGCCACCCACGGGCCAAGCGGGCCAAGCAACAGCTTTTGCATCACAATCGGAAACGTGGCCTCAGGAAACAATCCGCCGTTCAACAACGTGACGTGTGTGATACGAAACGGCAACACCCCCGCGTTTTGCCGCGCCAGCAATTCCTGCACAACGGTATCGCCGTAATCGTGTGCCAGAACCTCCACGTCATTTAAGCCTTGCGACTGAACATAGTCTTGCCATTGATCGGCCGAAGCAAAAACGGCGTAAGGAAATTCTTGTGGCTTATCGGAAAGGCCGAAACCGAGCATGTCCAGGCAATGCAATGTATAACGCGTGCTAAGCACGGGCCACAGGGCGGCCCAGTCAAACCCCGATGTAGGAAATCCGTGAATCAACAACAGGGCCTTGCCACTACCGCCTGTACGAACAAACAACCGATGGCCTTGCCAGTTGAATGAGGTGCCGCCCTGCTGCCATTGCTCTAGGTTCACGATCTAATCGCTGGCCAAGTCCACTACGGCAAACGGCACCACCGGATCCACCTCGGCGGCGTAATCGATTCCGGCGACGCCGAAGCCGAACAACTTCAGGAACTCGCTTTTATAGCTGGCGTAATCGGTGCTCTCGAACAGGTTTTCGCTGCTTACGGTGGGCCAAATGACTTTGACCGCATCCTGTACCGTTTCACGCAACTCCCAATCGTCCATGCGGATGCGTTGTTGGTCATCACGTTCCGGGCTTGCTGTATATATTTGCGTACGGAACATCCGGTCAATCTGTTCGATAGGGCCTTCATGCAGGCCTTGTGCTTTCATGACCTTGAAGCAGATGGAAATGTACAGCGGCATCACAGGAATGGCGGCCGAAGCCTGAGTAACCACCGATTTCAACACCGCAACATTGGCGGTTCCCTGCAAGGGTGCCAGCTTGGTTCGCAGAGCTGCGGCGGCACGGTCCATATCTTCCTTGGCTTTACCCAAGGCACCATGCCAGTAAATCGGCCAAGTGATGTCGGTGCCGATATAACTGTACGACACCGTGCTCACGCCCTCGGCCAATACGCCGGCGGCTTGCAAGGCATCCATCCACAATTCCCAGTCCTCGCCGCCCATAACGGTTACGGTGTTGGCGATTTCCTCTTCGTTGGCCGGCTCCACTTCGGCATGGATGATGACATCCTTGCTGGTATCGATGGCGGTGGATTGGTACGGTGCGCCGATGGGCTTCAGCGCCGAGCGCACCAGTTCGCCAGTGTCCGGCAATTTACGCACAGGCGAAGCCAGTGAATACACCACCATGTCCACCTGGCCAAGATCGGCCTTGATCAGTTCGATGACTTTGCTGCGCATTTCATGTGAAAACGCATCGCCGTTAACGCTCTTGGCATACAAGCCTTCGGCATGCGCGGCCTTTTCAAAGGCGGCGGAATTGTACCAACCGGCACTGCCGGGCTTGGTCTCGGTGGCCGGTTTTTCCAGAAACACGCCCAGCGTGGCGGCGCCGGAACCGAACGCGGCAGTAATCCGCGAAGCCAAGCCATAGCCGGTGGATGCACCGATGACCAGTACCTTTTTCGGGCCGTCGAATGCGCCATTGGCCTTGACCACGGCAATCTGTTCGGCCACGTTGGCTGCGCAGCCCGTAGGGTGGGTGGTGGTGCAGATAAAGCCGCGGGTTTTCGGGGTGATGATCATGGCATTGTCCTGTTGCGGCCAAGTACGGCCGTGAACGGTGGGCTTGTAGTATAAAACGCCCCTGTGCCAACGGGTGTTTGAATTGCCCGTAGCGATACAAAAAAGACCCGCCTAAGCGGGTCTATTGTGCTTACGGTTGACTTACTCAGTCTTCCAATGGCTTCGACGGCTTCAGCTTTTTAAATGCCGCCTCAAAAGCCTCGCGGTTTGACGGCGACAAATTGGGACGCCCCGACAAAAAGCCGAAATTGACTTCGCCGGAAATGAAATAGGTTTCACCGTCTTCCGCTTCTATGGTGGTTACGTCTTTATTTTCAGCATGAACGGTGTATTGGTGCTTACCCGGCTCTACTTGCAGGGTGAAGAAATTTCCGCTACGCAAACGGCCCAGCTCGGTAACGCCTTCACGCACCTTAAAGTTGATGGCACCGCCCTTGAACGCGCTGGGCCGGAAAAAAACTATCAAAGCCTTGCCGGCTTCCGGGCTGCCGATGGCGGCGGCAATGGGATCGACAGATTCTGCAGCAGCTGATGGCTCAGCCGCCGCTTCTTGCGCGTAAACAGGCATAACAAAAGCAGAGGCGGTCAGCAAAACGGCAATTTTCAACAGTTTCATAATACTCTCAGGTTGGGTGGAAAATTATTGGTCTACAACAGTAGCAGGAAGGACCGTGTTTTCATCG
>JAHEBG010000242.1 GCA_024642445.1 Gammaproteobacteria bacterium
CGTTTGCCTGGGAAGAGGCACAGGCCAATTTCGTGGTGCTGGATAACGTGATATCGCAGCCGGGGCAGAGTCCGCGTTATATCGGCGGTTTGAGGGAAAGCCAGTTTCATTTTCTGGCGCGCTACTTAGCAGGTGCCGATAAAAACAAATTGCTAGTGCTATCGGCACATATCCCATTTCTAGAGGAGCCCGGCGGTAAGCAAAGTTTCCGTGCCGCCGACCGCGCACGACTGTTCCGCTTGCTTTTGCCTTTCCGGGATGTGCTTTTACTCACGGCACATGCACATGCCCAACACCAGGTGCAGCACGGGCCAGCAAGCGATTGGCATGGCAAGGGCCGTTTGTACGAATACACGGCCGGTGCTGCCTGCGGTGGCTATTGGTCAGGCGGCAAGGATGCAACCGGCATTCCCGATGCACTGATGAGCGATGGTAGCCCCAACGGCTATGCTCGCTTGCATATCACGCAGCAGGGTTATCGCCTGCAATGGTTCAATGCACGCCAGAATCCGAATGCGGCAATGGCGCTGTTCGCACCGAAGGTGTTACGACAAGGCGCTTATCCGGCAGTCCCGGTGTATGCCAACGTGTTCATGGCGCGCCCTGATGCCAAGGTTGAATTCAGCATTGATGACGGGCCCTGGCTGCCCATGCAGCGTAGCTTGGAGTCCGACCCCCGGGTGCTGGCGATAAATCTGCGCGATAACGCGGCAGAAGCTCTGAGCGCGTTCGACAGAACCCCCGAAGCCACGCCTTCGAGCCATTTATGGAAAGCCGCATTGCCCACGCATTTGGGCACAGGCGTGCATCGCATTCGGGTGCGCGCCAGCGATGCATGGCTGGGCGAAGTGGTGCAGGAAACGCAGTACCGTTTGCTGGAAGCCCAACCTTAAGGCAGAACTGCTACAGTGAACGCGGTTACCCTGACGTGCCCGTTGGTTTGCTGTTCCCGCGTCTCGGGATAGTCCTGCACGCGGTCGACCAACACCGTATGCCAGCCGGCATCGCGTGCGGCATCCAGCTCCTGCACGATATCCGATAGAAATAGAATTCTGTCCGGGGTATGGCCGATGGCAGACGCAATGGCATGGTAACTTTCCACGTCACGCTTGCCGCCGATTTCGGTATCGAAGAAGCCTGAAAACAGAGGGCATAGGTTGCCATGATCGGTATGTGCGAAAAAAAGTTTCTGTGCAGGGACGGAGCCTGAGCTGTAAACGTAAAGTTCCAAGCCTTGGCTTTGCCAGGTATTCAAGGCTTCTGCAGCATCGTCATATACAGGTGCTTGATAAACGCCCTGCGTATAACCATCTACCCAAATCATGCCTTGCAATGCTTTCAGCGCCGTGTGTTTTTTATCCAGATCAATCCAGGATTGTAAAGTTTCGATTAAGGCGTCCAGATCATTGGCATCCTGACCGGTTTCTTCTGCTACACGCTTTAGCCAGAGGCTGACGTCTTCCCGTGCATGGTGGGTTGCTATGAATGCGGGCAAGACCGAACGGGCATAGGGAAACAAGACATCGCGAACGAAGGCAATGGCGCTGGTAGTGCCTTCAATATCTGTCACCACCGCCTGCAGATTCCTCATGCAGGCTCTCCGAAGCGTGGAAAACGCTCGGCGATATCGGAGCCGGTGAAGTACCCGACCCAGCCATCGGCTTCGGTGAAAAAACGTATGGCGGTGAAGTAGGGTGCAGGACCCATATCGAACCAATGGCGGGTGCCGTCGGGAACGCGGATCAGATCTTGTGCAGTACAAAGGATTTCGTACACTTTGTCTTCAATATGCAGGGTGAACAAACCGCTGCCACGAACGAAGAACCGCACTTCGTCTTCCTTGTGGCTGTGTTCATTCAGGAATTTGGCGCGCATCGCTTCGCGTTCCGGATGGCCGGGTTGCATGCTGACCACATCAACCGCTTGAAATCCGTTTTCCGCTACCAAGCGCTCGATTTCCGGGCGATAACAGGCGAGGATTTCATCATTGCTGGCATTGTCATCCAATGGCCTGACTGGCCACTGCTCGAAGCCAATACCCACGGTTTGCAGAGTCTGTGCAATCACTTCGCTGTCGTCACTCTCAAAGGTGACGCTATCCGGTCGCTGTTCGGAAAAAATACGTAATCGGCTCATGCGCGTATCCCCTGTTTGGTAAGTTCGGCATTCAAAAGAAATTCAAAAGCATCCAGATGCCGTCGTGCTTCATCGATGTCACGACCCCACGTATACAAGCCATGGCCTGCTATCAGGTAACCCCAGAATGCGTTACTGGCGAACAACGGCTCGGTGGCAGAACACAGGACAGTCATGTCTTGCGCGTTGGCGACAATCGGCAATGTAACCGTGCCTTCATGGCTGCTGACGCCATGGAAAGCTTTCTGCAATTCGTAACCGGTAAATGCAATGCGACCTTGTTCGGCATACTGCATCGACAACAGGGTCTGCGCCAAGGAGTGGGTATGCAAGACGGCGTTGGCTTCCGGACGCAAGCGGTAGATCTGCGAATGCAACATTGTTTCCGCCGACGATTTTCGGCCGGCTTCCAGGGCATTGCCGTCTCCGTCAACTGCCATGAAATCTTCGGCCTGCAAGCGCCCTTTATCGCGGCCGCTGACCGTGATAAGGCACTGGCCGTTGGGCAAACGCACGGAGAAATTGCTACTGGTTGCCGGTGTCATGCCGGCTCGAGCCAGCTCGGCGGTATGCCGGATCAGCGCTTCAATGTGATCAGATGCGATTTGTGTCATGGTAAATAAGAGTCATTCTCGATGCGGATTTGAAAAGCAGAAAAATCAACAAAAACTTGATTTAAGTTAAGTCATCATACAGTCCCGAAGCGTATGATTAAACCCAGTAATAGTTTGTCATGAATCCAGGAGAGTATGCATGAATTCCAAAGTAAACAACCGCCGTTCGTTTTTGATCAAAGGTTTGGTAGGCGTGGTAGCATTGCCGTTTATTGGCGCTCTGACCAGTGCCGTCGCCAGCGCCCAGGCCTTGAAGCCGCTGCCTGCGGACAATCCGCAAGCCGTTGCCTTGAAGTATGTGGCCGATGCCAAGAAGGCAACCACCGCTAAACCGGGCAGCAATTGTGCCAATTGCGCCTTGTTCCAAGCCGCCAACAAAGGCTGCGGAATCTTCCCGGGTTTTGCCGTTGCTCCAGCCGGCTGGTGTTCGGCATGGGC
>JAHEBG010000014.1 GCA_024642445.1 Gammaproteobacteria bacterium
CGACTGTGGCGCCACATGCCGCCAGGCCATCGGCAATGGCCGCGCCAATGCCCCGGCTGGCACCGGTTACCAGAACCACTTCACCGCTTAAATCGTAGGTCATGCCTTTTCCTCACTCAAATGTTTGTTCGGTCTGCGCCTGCCAATCAGCGGGCGTTGCCAGTGCATAGGTTGCAATCGATTTGTCGATACGCTTGATCAAACCACCCAGCACTTTGCCCGGACCGCACTCCACAGCATGACGGACACCGGCCGCGGTCAACGCATGCACGCAGCGCGTCCACTGCACCGGCAAATACAACTGCTGAACCAGCGCCTGCTGGATCTCGGATACATCGGTCTTGGTTTGGGCATCCACATTGTGGATGATCGGAATTTTCGGGTTATGCCATGACGTTTCCTGGATAGCCGTTGCCAAGCGCTGGGCAGCAGCACGCATCAACGGCGTATGCGATGGCACACTGACTGCCAGTTTTACGGTCTTGCGGATACCTGCCGCCTGCAAGGCGGCAAGGGCTCGATCTACGGCATCGGCATGACCGCCGATGACGATCTGGCCCGGTGAATTGTAATTGGCGGGTACCACCACGCTATCGGCCTGCGAATATTCCGCGCAGATCTGCTCCACCGTAGCATCTTCCGCACCGAGCACCGCTGCCATAGCGCCAACGCCTGCAGGAACAGCCTCTTGCATGAATTGTCCACGCAAACGCACCAAGCGTGCAGCATCGCTTAGCGACAATGCCTCTGCTGCCACCAATGCCGCGTATTCACCCAAGCTGTGCCCGGAAAGCAGCGCCGGCTGGGCCAGACCCTGCTTCTGCCATAAGCGCCAGAGCGCAATATTGGCAGCCAACAAAGCCGGTTGCGTGAACTCGGTCTGGTTGAGTTGGTCATCGGGATTGTTTTGGCTGATATGCCAAAGATCGGCATCGGCACCTTGGGAGGCCTCTGCAAAGGTTTCACCGATTAAAGGGTTTTGTGCGGCCAATTCCGCCAGCATGCCTGCGGATTGCGAACCCTGCCCGGGGAAAACGAATGCCAGTTGCGTAATCATCGGATGCATAGACTCCAAAGTGAACTGGCGACATTAAAACAGCTGAGCCACCGTACGCACAAGTCCGGAAAGATCAGTAACGGATTAAGGCCGAGCCCCAGGTGAAACCCCCGCCAAAAGCTTCCAGCAACAACAGTTGCCCGCGCTGGATTTTTCCGGAACGCACGGCTTCGTCCAAGGCCAGGGGGACCGAGCCGGAAGATGTATTGCCGGTTTTGTGAACCGTGAGAATGACTTGATCCATCGACATCGAAAGACGCTTGGCGGTCGCTTCGATGATGCGCAGATTGGCCTGATGCGGAATCAGCCAATCCAGATCGGTTTTACTCAGACCGTTGGCATGCAAGGCTTCATCCACCACCGAATCCAAGGCTTTAACCGCATGCTTGAATACTTCACTGCCGGCCATGTGGATTTTCACACCGGCATTCGGGGCATCGGCATCGAAACCCTTGGACACGCCCACCGGACATATCAGCAGTTCTTTTTTTGCGCCGTCGGAATGCAGGTGGGTAGAAAGAATTCCTGCTTCGTTGTCGGCCTGCAGCACCACGGCTCCGGCGCCGTCACCGAACAGCACGCATGTGGAACGGTCGGTCCAATCCACCAGGCGGGTCAGGGTTTCAGCACCTACCACCAACACATTCTTGACGGTGCCGGCACGGATGAACTGATCGGCAACCGACAAGGCGAAGATGAAGCCGGAACAGGCGGCATTGACATCGAATGCGCCGCAACCGCCAATGCCCAACTTTTCCTGCAACAGACAGGCGGTGGAGGGGAATACGATATCCGGCGTGGTGGTGCCGACGATGATCAGATCGATTTCATCGGCACCAATGCCGGCGGCCTCGAGGGCTTTCAGTGAAGCATGGTAGGCAAGATCGCTGGTGGTTTCGTCATCGGCGGCGATATGGCGCTCGCGGATACCGCTGCGGCTGACAATCCACTCATCGCTGGTGTCGACCATTTTTTCTAGGTCGGCATTGGTGAGTATGCGTTCCGGCAGGTAACTGCCGGTGCCGGCGATGCGTGAAAAAATAGCCATGATTCGATTCCCGTACCCAATAAGTAAGGCGAGCTGAAGCCCGCCTTAAATACCTTAGAGCATACCCGCTATGCGGGCAAGCTCTTATTCTTCGGTTTCAACAGCCGTTTTTACGTCAACCACTTTGCGGCCACGGTAGAAGCCGTCTTTGGTCACATGGTGACGCAGATGGGTTTCTCCGGTGGTAGGGTCGGTAGCAAGCTGCTTGGCGGACAGCGCATCGTGCGAACGACGCATGCCACGGGTGGACGGGGTACGACGGGATTTTTGAACGGCCATGGGTAAACTCCAAAACGAAATACGATGTTACGGTTTTTCCTTCATTGCCGCGAGTGCGGCAAAAGGATTGCTTTTTTCTTCCTCTACTGCGTCTTCGTCAACCCACTGGGAGTCGAGCGCGTCTGCATCCGGATTGATAGGCACCAATGGCACCGCGAGCAGCAGCTCGTCTTCAATCAGGCGGACCGGCGATACTTCGCCATGCCCTTCAATCAATACCGCTTCCATGTCCTCCGGCAAAGCCGCTTCCTGCGACTCGTCACTGATCAAACCCAGCTTCTGATCGATATCCACCGGGTAGGCGAAACGCTCGAGACTGCGCTGGCAGATCAGATGAAACGCCGTTTGTAACCGGACGTGCATGACGTCGATTTTCAACGGATCACGGTAGAACTCAACCACATATCGGCATTCGCCTTCGGCATCGTCGAGCATCTCGGCCAAGCGCGGCATCTGCTTCAACGGCACACTTCCTTCGAAGCGCCGCTGGTTGGCCACCATGCGCCAAACATCCAATTGCAAGGGCAAGGTGACAGACATAAGTGCTAAATTCTAATGGATTCATCGACCTGAGTCAATTGCAACATGCACTGCCCTGCAAATTCCCGTTCCGGACACCAGGGCTGTGCGCCATACCGTCAAGGCGCTCGTAGTGCGGCATAAAATTCATTGTATCTCCTTGTTTTTTATTAGCTATGTTGCTTTTGCCGCAATTTTGACCTGTTCTGCACTGGCCCGGTTTAGAATGAATCTTTTGAAGAGCACCGCATGCCCATGACCGCTGCAAGCACCGCTAGCCCAATCCATGCTGAACTGCTCCGGGCCTTGGATGCCTGCAATGCCCAGATTCTTGGCAATCCGAAAGCCGTGCGGTTTGCCTTCATCGCCTTTCTGGCGGGCGGTCATTTATTGATTGAGGACCTTCCCGGACTGGGTAAAACCACGCTGGCTCGCACATTGGCCGATACCTTGGGCCTGCCGTTCAATCGCGTTCAATTCACCGCCGACCTATTGCCCTCTGATATTTTGGGGGTATCGGTATTCGATCCTGAAAAACGCCGTTTTGAATTTCATCCAGGCCCGGTATTTTCCGCCATCGTATTGGCCGATGAGATTAACCGGGCACCGCCGCGTACGCAAAGCGCGCTGCTGGAAGCGATGTCGGAGCATCAGGTCAGCATCGACGGCAGTACCTACCCTCTTACAGACCCGTTTTTTGTCATTGCCACCCAGAACCCCACCGATCTGTCGGGTACGTTTCCGCTGCCCGATTCGCAACTCGACCGATTTACCCTTCGCATCGATATGGGATACATACCGCCTGATCAGGAGCGGGCCTTGCTGAGGCGCAACCGCAGCGGCAGTGCCGCCCCTTCGCGGGTGTTCAACGACAAAGCAACATTGCTGGCTTTGCGTTCCGCCGTTGATGAACTGCATTGCTCGGACGCGCTGATTGACTATGTACAACGTTTGATTGCGCAGTCTCGGCAATTTCCCGGAATCCGCGTAGGACTGTCGCCACGTGCCGGCCTGTCGCTGCTGTCTGCAGGCAAAGCCCATGCCTATATCGAAGGCCGTGATTATGTCACCGCCAATGACATCCAAGCAGTATTTCTCGAGGCAACGGCACACCGCATGCACCCGTCTGTAGAAGGTCGCAACCGTGAATTGGCCAAGGCTCTGCTTGAACAGGTGGCGATTGACTGAGATGATCTCAGTGATGCGATTGCGTCAGCGCTTCGTTGAAAAAATCCATGCCCTGCCATGGTTCAAAGCCGGGCCCCGTGATTCGCAACCGCTCATCATTCATAACCGCCGCATTTATGTTCTGCCCACCGGCTTCGGCATGTTCGTGGGCACCGTATTGGCTGTTCTGAATCTTGGCAGCCTGAATTACAACAACAATGCCGCACTGTTGCTAGGATTCGTGTTAATCAGCCTATGCAACAACGCGCTGATTTCCGGACATTTGTCCTTGCTGAAGCTCGCGGTCAGCGCTCAGATTCCGGAACCGGTATTCGCCGGACAATCCTTGCAGTTGCCGGTAACCGTGCAAACTCGGCAATCCAGTGCGCAATCGTTTCAACTGGCTTACCACGAACACAGTGTGGATTTTTCTCTAGACTCGGAAACTACACGCGCCGTGCTTGCCATCCTTGCACCGCAGCGCGGTCTTTTTCCACTCGATCGGATTCGACTTTCTACAAAGCAACCGCTGGGACTGGCCAGAGCATGGGCTTATCTCAATCTGCAAAGCAGCGCGTTGGTATACCCGTCACCCTCAGGTCGCGATTTGCCCGCCGACATGCATGGCGACAGCGGACACATGGGACGCAATGCGCGCCAGAAAAGCGAACAGCCGCATCATCTGCGTGAATATCGCAGCGGCGATGCCCGCAAGCACATCGCCTGGAAGGCCAGCGCCCGCACCGATACCCTGCAGGTGCGTGAATACGCCACGGTTCAATCCGATGTAGTGGCATTGGATTGGGCCACTTTGCAAGCACTCGGTTATGAGCAGAGAATTTCACAACTTTGCCTGTGGGTGTTGCAGGCCGAACAGAAGCAGCGGCGTTATGCACTGAAACTGCCGCACCTGCATGTCGAGGCCGGCTCAGGCCAGGCCCATCAACGGCAATGCCTGCAAGCGCTGGCACTGATGCCACATGACGCCTAACTTTCAAAATCCACATCGACGAATTGCTGCAGCGGTTACTGCAGTTGCCTTGCTGCCCCTAATTGCGCAATTGCCGGCACTGCTGGTCACCTTGATTTTTGCGTTGGCAGCGACCGCCTTCAGCTTGCCGAAGCCCCACCGGTTTTTGATTCTTCTAACGCTGCTGTCTTCATTGGCGGTATTACTGTTCGCCTTCAATGGACGTTTCGGTAGAGATACCGCCGCCGGCATGTTGGCTTTGATGATGGCACTGAAGTGCCTTGAAACCGAGAGTATGCGTGATCTGCGCGCAGTGCTCGGCTTTTCACTGTTCTTGCCGTTTGCAGCGTTGCTCGGCAGTCAGGAGCCGCTGACGGTCATGCTGTGCGTCCTCAGTGCATTGTCTTGGCTGATAACACTGCAAATCACCAGTACCGGCGGGATCGTGTGGCCCTCAGCCTCATGGATTGCATTGGTAAAGCCTGTGCTCAAACAAGTGGCGCTGGCTTTACCGTTGGCCATCGTCTTGTTCTGGCTATTTCCGCGCATCAGCACCCCGCTCTGGGGGTTGCCCGGCTTGTCAAGCCAGGGCGCTGGCCTTGGTGACAGCATGAAACCAGGACAGTGGATTGATACTCTGGTGGATGACCGGATAGCCTTCCGCGTGCAATTCGATTCAACCGTTCCAGAGCCGGAACAGCGTTATTGGCGGGGCCCTGTATTGTGGGATTTTGACGGATTGACCTGGCGGCGGCTGAACATAGACAGCACCGAGTGGCGCGATCTTGCCGCCTTACCTGAAACCGGCAGTGCCGGTATCCGATACCAAGTCAGTCTTGAACCTACCGAAAAGAAATACCTTCCGGTACTGGATTGGCCGCGCGCGGCACCGGCGCCGTATTTCCTGACCCGTGACCATGGCGTATACAGCCGTGACCCGATTCAGAAAATGACCCAATACCGTGCCGAGGCCAATACACAACCGAGTACTTCCGAGCAACTGACCCCTGAACAACGAAACCGTGCGCTGACGTTTCCACGTGGCCTTAACCTAAAAACGCAAGCGTTGGCCAAGCAGTGGCGAACCGAGGCCGAAAGCGATCGTGCTTACATCAACCGTGTGATGCAGTGGATTAGCCAGGACTTCGCTTACACTTTGGATACCGAGCAACCCCGCATCAATGCTGTAGACGATTTTCTCTTTACCGATAAAAAAGGCTTTTGCCAGCACTTCAGCTCGTCCTTTGCCGTATTGATGCGCGCTGCCGGTATTCCCTCACGCGTGGTAACCGGCTATGTCGGTGGCTTTCGAAACCCCTACGGCAACTACTGGGTACTGTATAACAAAGATGCCCACGCATGGAATGAGGTCTGGCTTGAGGGCGAAGGCTGGGTTCGCTTTGACCCTACCGCAGCGGTAGCGCCGGAAAATATTCTCGATACCGTGACCACTTCCGGCGGTGAAGAAGACTATTTTGGCGAACGCACCGCATTTTCTCCGCTGTTCGATTTCAGTGACTTCATGAAATCCCGCTGGAACGATTGGATTGTGGGCTTTAACGCAGCCCGACAAATCGATTTATTTCGCAGCATGGGTTTGCAAGAGGCGCAGCGTTGGCAGATGTTGTTAACCGTGCTGGCCTTTGGCAGCCTGATTTCATATGCGGTATTTATTGTGGCGGGGCTCAAGCGCACCCCATTGATGCCGGTTGAAACCCAATGGGCAGAGCTAATGCACGCGTATCTAAAACGTGGCAATGGCAAGTTAACGCACGAAACCGCCCTCGATTTTGCGATGCGCGCGGGCGGTGATGAACTGCAAACACTGGCCCAACGTTATCACCGCTGGCGGTATGCAAAAATCCAGCTTGATGCTTACGAAATGGCCTCGCTGATTGCCGACTTACAAATGTTTACACGGAAAGTTCGCCGATTGCCAAAAATACGAAAGCATTAACGCTACAGTAGGTATCTCAACAGAAGGAATCCGTCATGCTTCGCCAAATCCTGTTATTCACTGCATTCGCCACAAATGTGTTTGCCGCTCAGCCAATGTCAGTGACCGTTCCGGTATCCATTCCTAGCCACGATGCTTTCTTCGACGCCATCCGACAGCATTGCGGCAAGGCTTATGAAGGCAAGGTTAGCGTAGACAACCCGTCATCACCGGGCTTCGAAGGCCGATTGGTAATGCATGTGCGGAAATGTTCCGACACCCAGCTTCAAATTCCATTTCATGTGGGAGACGATCGATCGCGCACCTGGCTGCTTACCAAAACCGGCTCTGGCCTGCAACTAAAGCACGACCATCGTCACTCCGACGGCAGCTCCGACAAATCCACACAATATGGAGGACACACGCTGGATGCAGGTTGGCCAACGGCACAATCCTTTCCAGCGGACGTGTATTCGAAAGCATTATTTGCCGCGGCAGGAAACCCGCAGTCCAATGACAATACATGGCAGATTTACATCTACCCGGATAAATTTAGCTACCGTTTGACCCGCGAAGGCCGCGAGTTCCGTGTGGATTTCGATTTAAGCAAGCCCGTTGAAGCACCGCCAACCCCATGGGGTTATGCAGAGTAGCACCCAATTCCGAACAATTTATGCGAATCCACCCGTAAGTGGCGCACCACCCAGCAAATGCAGATGGATGTGATACACGGTCTGGCCCCCGTTGCGGTTGCAGTTCATTACCAAGCGGTATCCGTCTTCGGCCATGCCGATGGATTGCGCATAATTTCGTGCAGCCAACATCAGCGTGCCTAACAGTTCTGCTTCCGTACTTGGAACGTCGTTCAAGGTGTCGTACCGGTGTTTCGGCACGAACAAAACATGCACCGGTGCCTGCGGCGAGCGGTCACGGAACGCAATAAGCGTCTCGTCTTCGAAAACGATATCGGCCGGTATCTCACGCTGGATGATTTTTTCAAAAATACTTCCGCTCATACTTTCCTCAGCTCATGTCGGTGCGGGACCCGAAGGCATGGGCCAGGGTTCCGCGGTCTACGTATTCCAGTTCACCGCCGATGGGTACGCCGTGCGCCAAACGCGAAGGCTTGACCTGGAACTGGTGCGCCAACTGCGCAAGGTAATGGGCGGTAGCCTCACCCTCAACGGTAGGGTTGGTGGCGATGATCATTTCACGGACATCACCCTGGGCCAAGCGTTCCGCCAGCTTATCCAGACCCAGTTCACGCGGCCCGATGCCGTCCAAGGGCGACAACCGGCCCTGAAGGATGAAATACAGACCGCGGTAGCCCGTGGCCAATTCTATGACCAGACGGTCGGCAGGCGTTTCAACCACACACAATTGGGATAGGTCACGCGAGGCGCTTTCACATATGCTGCAACGCGTTTGCTCGGTGAAATCGCGACATTGCACACAATGGCCGATACGCTGCAAAGATTCCTGCAAGGCCGTTGCCAGACGCATGCCGCCCTCGCGATTGCGTTCCAGCAAATGATAGGCCATGCGCTGCGCGCTCTTCTGGCCTACGCCTGGAAGGCAGCGCAGGGATTCCATCAGCTGCGTCAATAAATCGCTCTGGCTCAAAACGGCAGCTTCAGTCCCGGCGGCAAAGGCATGCCGGCGGTAACGGCGGCCATGCGCTTGTTGCTTTCTTCATTGGCTTTGCCAACGGCATCATTGAATGCGGCAACCATCAAGTCCTCCAGCATTTCGGCGTCGGCCAATACGCTTGGATCAATACTGACCTTGCGGGTTTCCATTTTGCCGGTAAGGGTGATTTTCACCATGCCGCCGCCGGCCTGGCCGGTGACTTCCATCTGCGCCAATTCATCCTGAACTTTCTGCATGTTTTCCTGCATGCGCTGGGCTTTTTGCATCATTTGGGCGATATTGCCTTTCATAGATTTCTCACTTCAATTCCAAGGGACGGACGGATTCCGGTACGATTTGGCCGCCTTCGGACAACAGGGCACTGACTACCGGATGATTACTGAATTCGGCTTCCGCCTGTGACTGACGGTCTTGCCGCTGCTGGCTTTCGCGACCGAACAGGGTTTCAACCGCGGCGTCACGTAATTTTTCGAACTTCACGTTGACTGCAGTACCAAAGGCTTCGCTCAATGCCTGTTGAAACCAGTTCTGAACGGTTTCACTCAAGCTGTCATACAAATCGGGCGGGTATGACAACACCAGATTCGAGCCCTTGCATGAAACCAGCGTGCTGTGTGCCGCCACTTGTCCCAGCGGACCCTTCAAATTCAAGCCATGCATGCACTTCAGCCATGCTTCCGCGGTGTCCGGCAATGCCACAGCCTGCAAAGGGGATTTCACGGCTTCTGTACCCGTATCTGCGCGCGCAGTCGGTTCGGCAACAGACACTGAGTGCTTAGGCATTGCCTTTGCTGCCGCTGCAGGATTGGCCTTGGTCGAAGCTTTTACTGGGGCAGCTGCTGGCTTGGTGTTGTCTGCATCGAAAGGCACAAAGGCCAACATCCGCAACAAACACATTTCAAAGCCGACTCGCATACCGGGCGCCAAGGTCAGATCCCGTCGGCCGGTGATGGCCATTTGGTACCACAACTGAACGGTAGCTGGATCAAGCGCTTCGGCGAAGCCGCCAACGCTGACACGGGTCATGCTCGGCCGGTAGTTCGGCACCAGCTGTGCCAATTGAATTTCATGTAAAGCCTGCGCCAGATGATCGAGCACCTGCTCGAAATCCGGCGCAAAAGAAGCCAGTTGCTCGACGGCTGACATCAGCGCATCGCCATCGGCTGCAGCCAATGCCGTCAGTAGCTGTTCAATCTGGCTGCGGTCCACCGTGCCAAGCATGGCTCGTACCAATTCAGCCTGAAGACTGCCGCCACTGTAGGCAATGGCTTGATCGAGAAGCGACAGGCCGTCACGAAGGCTGCCGTCGGCCGAATGCGCCAATTGTTGCAGGGATTCGGTATCGAAAGCTACGCCCTCTGCCTCCAGAATATGACGCATTTGCCGTTCAATCTGAGCCACTTCAAGGCGGCGTAGATTGAACTGAAGGCAGCGCGACAACACCGTTACCGGCAATTTTTCAGGGTCGGTGGTAGCCAGCAGGAATTTCACATGCGCCGGCGGCTCTTCAAGGGTTTTCAAAAGGGCATTAAAGGCGTTCTTGGACAGCATATGCACTTCGTCTATCAAGTAGACCTTGGTGCGGCCACGCGAAGGCATGTACTGGGCATTGTCAATCAGAGCTCGGACATCGTCCACGCCGGTATGGCTGGCCGCATCGATTTCAATCAAATCGGGGTAGCGGCCATTATCGATGTCCTGACAGGTTCCGCACTGTCCGCAGGGTTCCGAAGAAGTACCGGACTCGCAGTTAAGGCTTTTGGCGAAAATGCGGGCAATGGTGGTTTTTCCCACACCGCGGGTACCGGTAAACAGAAAAGCATGGTGCACCCGCCCGGTCTCCAGCGCATGGCTCAGCGCCCTGACCACATGCTGCTGGCCGACCAGCTCTGCAAAGCGCTTCGGACGCCACTTTCGTGCTAAAACCAAATAAGACATGCCAATTCCCGTTGCTATGCCTGTATTTTGCCATATTTGCATGCGCCCGCGCACCTGCAGATAACTTGTGAATTGAAGCCTGCTCGCGTATAATTCGCGGTTCACATCAGGCGATATCATCTGTGGAGAGATGTCCGAGCGGTCGAAGGAGCACGCCTGGAAAGTGTGTAAACGGCTAAACCCCGTTTCGAGGGTTCGAATCCCTCTCTCTCCGCCATTTCAACGGCCCAACGCCACGCTTCTATGGTGGCCCTTGTCGGCCCTTGCGACGATAGATTGAAAACCCCGCCAGGGCCGGAAGGCAGCAACGGTATTGATTGATTCGTGCGACGAGGTCAACCGGCAAGGGCTGCCACCCATTTACTCAGCTGCCCAAGGGCTCCGGCAAAATCACTGCCTGCATTTTTTCCGCCACGGCAAACCCATGCGTGCGCATGATTGTGGCATCTTCAGCACTGGCATAGTGGTACAACAGCAGCCTTGGCCACCATTGCGATGGGTATTCACGCTGGATATCGGCCAAACCGGTGTGCGAAGGATTGCCGTGCAAGCCGCAATCGTGCGCAATGCATTCGCCGGTGCTTTCATACAACGCCAAGCGTTCCGGAATTGGGCGGGTATCGCCGGTCCAGACCACGCGGCCGGGCAATCGCAGACCGAATGCCGATTCGGGCAGGTGATGCCGTACAGGGAATACCTCAAAATGTACGCCGCCATGCCAAAAGCCGACACTGACCGGAATCAACTGAAACGCATCCCACCAATTGGCGCCGCCCTCGGCCAAAACCCCCGGATAATCAGCCAACCGCGCCTGCATAGCTGGAACCAGTGGTGCTGGCACATACAAACGTATTTTCCCGCGCAACGCCTCATCGAAATAGGCCGTATAAAACAGACGCTCCAGACCCCCGATATGGTCCATGTGCAAATGGGTGATGAATATGGCCTCAGGCGGCTTGCCATAGTGCGCCAGATACGCGGTAAGGGTTTCCTGACCACAATCAATGAGTAACTTCGGTGCACCCTCCAACTCCAATACGGCACTGGCAGAACCCAACACCGGGGCCGCCTGCGAATTGCCTACCCCCATGAAACGCATCAGCCATGCCATGGAATGCTCCCTTTGTATGCCGATTCCAGCGCCGCCCAACCTTCTTCGCTCAGCCCCGCTGCCTGTGAGCCCAGTTCTTTTTGCAGCGATCGCCGCAACCGTGCCAGCACAGCACCACACCACCGGCCCGGGCCGTTCAGCAACTGCCCTTTGTCCCAATCGATGATATGCACGTGCATTGCCGAATCCAGCAAAATGTTTTGGGCATTCAAATCCGCATGGC
>JAHEBG010000243.1 GCA_024642445.1 Gammaproteobacteria bacterium
GCCGCTGTACCCGGCTTCAACCACAAAGCGATCGCCTTTTTTGACCGTTTGCGCATTACCGGCGGCATCGGTCATTACGATTACCCCTTGCAGAATTTCGCAATATTCGAATTCGGTGTAGTTGACTTGCCATTTGCCGACATCTGCTTCCCAGAAGCCGGTATGGAAATGGCCGTCCGCACTGCTGAAGTGGTTGCTCAGGATCTGCCGTGGGCTTCCGGCATGCATTTTCTCTGCGGCCACATCATAGGCTTCATGGTCCAGTGCGGCATAATCCATCAGGGTGATTCGAGACATAGGGTGAATTCCTTTTTTACGGGGTTTGGCGAAAAAAAAGCCACCCGAAGGTGGCTTTTCACGACTCAGGCCAGACCGGCCTGTTTCATTACTTCAGCGGCGTAATCTTCCACCACTTTTTCAATGCCTTCACCAACCACCAAGCGCTGGAAGCCAACCACATCGGCGCCGGCGGCTTTAAGCGCGGCTTCAACGGTAACGTCGGTGTTCAGAACGAACGGCTGGCCGTACAAGGTGACTTCATTGACGATTTTGCTGACTTTGCCGGCCATGATTTTCTCAAGGATTTCTGCTGGCTTGTTCTTGTCTTTTTCCGGCATTTTCGCCATTTCAATTTCTTTTTCCTTGGCTACGAACTCGGCCGGTACATCGGAGGCTTTGTTGTAGGGAGGATTCATAGCGGCCACATGCATGGCAACGCCGCGCGCCAGTTCCATGTCGCCACCGGTCATTTCCACCAGCACACCAATGCGGCCGCCGTGGATGTACGCGGCAACGGTATTGCTGCTGTCAACGCGGGTTAAACGGCGGACCTGCACGTTTTCACCCACCTTGGAGATCAATGCAGCGCGCGCTTCTTCTACCGTTGCGCCGTTCATGGCCACCGACTTCAATGCGTCGGCATCGCCGGCATCGGAAGCCAACGCGGCTTCGGCAACACCGTTGACGAAAGCCAGAAAGTTGTCGTCTTTGGCAACGAAATCGGTTTCGGAGTTGATTTCAACCAGCACGGCTTTGCCGCCATTGCTGGCCATGCCAATGCGGCCTTCCGCGGTAACGCGGTCGGCTTTCTTGTCGGCCTTGGCCAAACCGGTTTTGCGCAGGAATTCCATGGCGGCATCGATGTCGCCGGCATTTTCGGTCAGGGCTTTCTTGCATTCCATCATGCCAGCGCCGGAGCGCTCGCGGAGTTCTTTTACCAGGCTAGCGGTAATTTCCATCGTATTAACCTCGGATTGTTCTTTGTAAGTGGCTCATCGGCAATCACGCCGATGGGGAAGGGGGTGCCGAAGCACCCCCTGATTTGCTTCATTAGGCGTCGCGTTTTTCGCGGCGCGGTGCGGCTTTCTTGGCCGGAGCGCGGCGGGCGCCTTTCTTGTCGTCTTTACCTTCTTCGTCCAGTTCGACGAATTCGTCGTTGCCGGAAGCGGCGGTAATCGGAGCAGCGGCCTTACCTTCCAGAACGGCATCGGCAGCGGCACGAACGTACAACTGCACGGCGCGGATGGCGTCGTCGTTGCCCGGGATGGCGTAATCGACCAGATTAGGATCGTAGTTGGTATCGACCACGGCAATCACCGGAATACCGAGTTTCTTGGCTTCCTGGATGGCGATGTTTTCATGGCCGATATCGATCACGAACAAGGCGTCCGGCAGGCGGTTCATATCCTTGATGCCGCCGAGGGAAGCGTCGAGTTTGTCGCGTTCACGGCGCATGGTCAGCACTTCATGCTTCACCAGTTTTTCGAAGGTGCCGTCGGTTTCAGCCGCTTCCAGCATCTTCAGGCGCGAAACCGATTGCTTCACGGTGCGGAAGTTGGTGAGGGTGCCGCCCAACCAGCGCATGCTCATGTAAGGCATGTTGCAGCGGGTAGCTTCTTCTTTGATGGCATCGCGTGCCGAACGCTTGGTGCCCACGAACAGAATGGAGCCGCGTTTTTGGGCGATGGCCGAAATGAAATTCATGGCATCGGTAAACAGTGGCAGGGTTTTTTCCAGATTGATGATGTGGATTTTGCCGCGGGCACCGAAGATAAACGGACCCATTTTAGGGTTCCAGTAACGGGTTTGATGGCCGAAGTGAACGCCGGCTTCCAGCATTTGACGCATGGTGACTTGTGACATGAGTTGTCCTTAAACGATAAGGAACCGGCCTGGGTAAGGCTTAAGGTTCCGGGGTTGGGCCTCCATCGGGTCACTGCGTCGAACCCCTAAGGGCACCCCGATGCAGGGAAGTATCCGATGTGTGAATTCACCGATTGACGCTCGGCGTGGGCGGTACAGCCCGGTAATTATACGGGAAAGTGCGAATTTGCCGCAAGTGTTGGATAATAGCGGTATGAAAATATCCCTGAAATCCGAAAGTGACATCGAAAACATGCGCGTTGCCGGCCGTTTGGCGGCTGAAGTGCTGCAAATCGTGGCACCCCACGTTAAAGCCGGGGTGACCACCGCCGAGCTCGACCGCATCTGCCATGAACACATTGTTCAGGTTCAACAGTGCATTCCGGCCAATGTCGGCTACAAAGGCTTCCCGGCCAGTATCTGTACTTCCGTCAATAATGTCATCTGCCACGGCATTCCGTCACCGGCCAAGGTGCTGAAAGACGGCGATATCATCAATATCGACGTGACCGTCATCAAAGACGGCTGGCACGGCGATACCAGTCGCATGTATACGGTCGGCGAGCCGTCGGTAAAGGCCAAGCGCCTGATCGATGTGACCCGTGCCGCCATGTTCGAGGGCATCCGTGCCGTGCGTCCCGGGGCAACACTGGGCGATATCGGTCACGCCATCCAGAAATATGTGGAGGCTGAACGGTTCTCGGTAGTTCGCGAATATTGCGGCCATGGCATTGGTCGGGTGTATCACGAAGACCCGCAGGTATTGCATTACGGACAGCCGGGTGCAGGTCTGCGTCTGGAAAAAGGCATGACCTTCACCATTGAGCCGATGGTCAATGAAGGCGCACGCCACACTCGCTTGATGCCGGATGGCTGGACGGTAGTGACCAAAGACCGCACCTTGTCCGCCCAGTGGGAGCATACCGTGGTGGTCACCGATGACGGTGTGGAGATATTGACCCGTCTGCCGGGTGATGACAACGATCTGTGACCCTGCCTGTGGCCGCGACTGCGACTTCACTGGCG
>JAHEBG010000244.1 GCA_024642445.1 Gammaproteobacteria bacterium
GCAAAAAGCGCAACAGCTTGTCCGAGCCCTCGACTTCTGAACATTCCAGCACCTTGCCTACGCGCAGGTCGAGCTTGGCAAAATCCTCAATGCCGATGATGCCGGGGGCTTGCGGGGCGGAGGCTACGGATTTGGTTTCAGCGGGTTTGGCCTGCTTGGCATTTGTTGCGGGCTGGGCGGGTGCGGCGGTGTCTTTCGAGGCGTCAATCATGGCTTGGATTTGTTTAGGGTCAATGCGTGTAAACAGTGGCGAATAGGCGGCAATCCTGTGGCCGAGCAAGGGCGCATTGAATTCCGACCATAGGGCCAGCGGAGAATTCAAGAATTGTTCGGCTTGGGCACATACCTTTGGAAGAATCGGCTTCAAGGCAAGCGAGAGAACCCGGAATAAATTCAATGCCTGCGTGCAGACGGCATGCAGTTTGGCGGTTTGTTCCGGATCCTTCGCCAGAATCCAGGGCTTTTGTTCATCGATATAGCGGTTTGCAGTATCGGCCAAAGCCATGGTCAAGCGAACGGCTTGGGAGATTTCACCCTCCAGGTAACTTTGCCGAATGCGTGAAAATTCCTGCTCGAACTGCGCATAGGTCAAGCTGTCTTCCAGTTCGGATGCCAGTACGCCGTTGAATCGGCTATGGATGAAACCGGCGCAGCGACTGGCGATATTGACGAATTTTCCGACCAGATCGGCATTGACCTTGGCTACGAAATCCTCGAGATTCAAATCGAGATCAGTTACGCCCGAACCGGATTTACTGGCGAAGTAGTAGCGCAACGCTTCCGGTGCTAGGCCAGCATCCAGATAACTGCGCGCCATGACAAACGTGCCGCGCGACTTCGACATTTTTGCGCCGTTAACGGTTAAGTAGCCATTAACATGCAGCGCCGTAGGCGCGCGGAAGCCGGCGCCGTGCAACACCGCCGGCCAGAACAGGCCGTGGAAGTTGACGATGTCTTTGCCAAGAAAATGGTGCAGTTCGGTTTCACCTTTTGTGTTGCAACCGGCATCGAGGAATGCATGGAAATCCAAGCCGCGGGATTCGCACAATGCTTCAAAACTGGAAAGATAGCCAATGGGTGCGTCCAGCCAGACATAGAAGTATTTTCCAGGCGCGCCGGGAATCGGGAAACCGAAATAGGGCGCATCGCGCGAGATGTCCCAATCGCGTAGACCGCCGTCGGCATCCAGCCATTCGCGCAATTTGGTTTTGATGCCGTCATGGGCCACATCGCCCTGTAGCCAGTCGTTCAAAAATTGGGTGTAATCGCCGAGCTTGAAGAAATAATGTTCGGATTCCTTCAGCACAGGCTTTGCGCCCGATACCACCGAGACCGGATCAATCAATTCGGTGGGGGCATAGGTGGCGCCGCAGTTTTCACAGTTGTCGCCATACTGGTCCGCGGTTTTGCAGTTGGGGCATGTGCCTTTGATATACCGGTCGGGCAGAAACATCTGCTTTTCTGGGTCGAACATCTGATTGATAGTACGTACCGCTATGCTGTCTCTTGCTTTCAACGCCGTATAAACGCGTTCGGTAAAAGCGCGGTTACGCGGCGAATGGGTGGAATCGTAATGATCGAAAGCCACTGAAAACTCAGCGAAATCGGCTTCATGGCCGGATTGAATGGCGGCTATGAATTGCTCTGGCGTGAGCCCGGCTTTCTCCGCCGCCAACATGATAGGGGTGCCGTGGGTATCATCGGCGCAGACAAAATGGGTTGTGCCGCCGGCCAAGCGGCGGGCGCGCACCCAAATATCGGCTTGGATATAGCCCACCAGATGCCCAAGATGTAATGGGCCATTGGCGTATGGCAGAGCGGTGGTAACGAGTGCAGGCGCGATTTTCATCCCTGAATTATACGGGGTCAACCCCTTGTTGTGGGGAAAATCAAGTGCTTAGAGCATATTTGTGGTGCCGATGTTTGATAGCCTATGGACTCATGCCGAATATTGGAAAATCCTCATGCAAAACACCTTGTTTGCACTGCTATTGCTGGCATCGTCCGGTGTCCAGGCCGATTGCCCTTCTGAGCTTTGGACCCGTGATTCCCTATTGCAACTAAAGGCGCAGGCTTTTGTGCTGACCGATGAAGAGCCTCGGTTTGAGACCGCTGAAGCCTTGGTAGCCTGCCTGGCATCCCCAGACCCGGTATTGCGCGACGGCGTGGCGTATGCCGGTCTTAGCACATGGTTCAGGGAAAAGAAGTTCACAGAAGAGCAATTGCGGGCACTGCAGGCTCAGCTGAATGCCCTGTTGGCAGCCGAGGATCCGGAGGGCTTCACCCGGCCGTTTGCGGCATTGATGCTATCGGAACTGGCACGAACCGATCGTGTTAGCCCTTGGATGACGACCGAAGAACGCCTAACCATGGTCAATCAGGCCATTGCCTATATGAGGTCGGTAAGCGATTACCGAGGCTTCGATTCGGAAACCGGTTGGCGGCATGGCGTAGCCCATGCCTCGGATTGGATATTGCAATTGACCGTAAATACCTTGGTGGATGCGCCACAGGTTCTGGCGTTAACCGATGCCGTGGCTGCGCAGGTGCTGGCAGATAAGCGTCATGCGTATGTGTTTGGCGAGCCCGGGCGTTTGGCCAGGCCCATTCTGTTCGCAGCACGGCGCGGGGTGCGCACCGAAGCTGAATGGCAGGCTTGGTTGAAGCCGATGAGCGATGGCATGGCAGACCCTGCCAAGGCCTATCAGGACGCCGAATGGCTGGTAAAGCGGCATAATCTGGTCGCTTTTTTGCAGGTGCTGTACCTGGAGTCCGATATTAGCGAGGGCGACGACCTTATGGCCTTGAAGGCGGCGGTTCTGGCAACTTTGAAGAGCGTGCCTTAACGTCCTGTCTCGGCTTCTGCTTCGGCGTTTCCGATACAATAGTGTTTTGCCTGAACTAAACCCATGCCTTTAACCGAAGCTGCCGTTCGTGAACAACTGGGCCATTGCATTGATGAGCACACCGGATTGGATTTGATTGCCGCCAAGGCCATCAAAGCGATCGGAATTGATGGTGACAACATTGCCATTCAGATGCAATTGGCTTATCCGGCCGAATCCCGGCATGCGGCCATAATTGATGGTGTGAGAAGCCGGTTGCAGCAGAATTCAGCTGCGAAGGCGGTTGCCGTGGCCATTGAAACCCGAATACCCGCACACCAGG
>JAHEBG010000245.1 GCA_024642445.1 Gammaproteobacteria bacterium
TACCGCATCAGTCAATGCAGTAATCTGGCGGCCTGCACGTTTTTTGATAAAGAAGCCGGAAAACAGTAACGGATTCCATTCTGAATCGGGAGATACGCTATGCAACGCAGTTTATTGGTATTGTTTCTGGCATTTCATCTGATTTCCGGTAGGGCAATTGCTGGGCCGGAAGACCATTCCCGTTTCGATGGCACGCCGTATGCTGCTCAAAATGCATTGTACGATTTCAACTTCGCCAAGCCTGAAGATGCATTACCGGCATTTGCTTATATCAATAACCATTTAAAGGCAATCAAGGATTTCGGAAAGCCCGAGGCTTCGCATATCGTGATTGTGGCGCATGGCAATGAACTGCATGCGTTTTCACGGCATAACCGCGCTGCTTATCCCGGAATGTACGAGGCCCTGAAGGCATTGAGCGATGCGGGCGTGCAGATCAAGGTTTGCCGGAATGCCGCCAAAGGCAGGGGCTACGGGTCAGAAGATTTCTATGATGTGATTACCGTTGTGCCGGCTGCGGTCATTGAGATTGCAAAGTGGCAGAACCTCGGCTATAGCTATATGTATGCCGGCTGGTTTCCGCGGATTACACGTGAAGAGATCATGCGCCAGCACCCTGCGTTGAACTAACAGCAGTCAATGAATAAAAAACCCGCCTTCAGGCGGGTTTTTATTTTGAAGCATTACCGGATCATGCGGCAGCGGCTTCCTGCTTGCGTGGCCCATTCAACAAAGCGAAGCGGATATGTTCAACCATCAGTTCCAATTCGGCACTGGTGATATTGAAATGCGGAGTGAAACGCAGGCTGTTGGTACCGCCATGAATCACACCGATACCGCGTTCACGCATGAATTCTTCGGTAGAGCCGGCGCCGTAACACTTGAAGCTCGAATCCAACTCGCAGGAGAATAGCAGACCGGTACCTTGGACTTTGGTAATCAGCCCGCCGAGTTCATCCTTCAGCGCATTCAGTTTATCCAGCGCTTCTTTGCCACGGGCGCTGATATTGGCACGGATTTCAGGGGTCAGGGATTTCAGCACGGTAGTGGCGATATCCATGGCGCGTGGGTTGGTGGTCATGGTGTTGCCATAGGTGCCTTTGGCATAGACCTTGGCGGCGCGCTCATTGACCGCCAGCACGGAAAGCGGATACTGGCCGCCGTTGAGTGCTTTCGAATAGGTTTCCATGTCGGGCGCTTCCAGGCCCTGAAAACCCGGATAGTCCACCACGGATAACACACCATGGGCACGCAGGCCGGCTTGGATGGAATCCACCAAAAGGAAGGTGCCGTGGGCCTTGGTCAGCTCACGGGCTACCGCATAGAACTCAGGTGTTGGGGCGCGGCCCGGATCGCCTTCACCCATCACCGGCTCAAGGAACATCGCTTCGATGTACCAGCCGTTGGCATCGGCATCGGCAAATGCCTGTTTCAGGGCATCGATGGAGTAGGGCTCTACCGTGATCAATTGGCCGGCATGGTGTTTCCAGCTGGCCAAATTGGCGGCGTAGGCTTTGCTGGAAGAATCCGAATACAGGCTCGGTAATTCGGTACGGCCGTGGAAAGCACCTTTGACGGCAATACGTTTGACGCGCTTGCCTTCATGACGGCCGCCCGGATCGGTATGCAGTTTGGTATTGGTATCGGCAATGCGCCCAGCCAATGACACCGATTCAGAGCCGGAATTCAGCGTGAGGAATTTAGCGTACGGGCAACCGCCACGTGTGTGGCCAATTTCAGCGCGCAGTGCTTGTGCCACGCGCAGATGGGAAAGGCTGGGCGACATGATATTGGCCATTACCTGCGGCTTGGCCATGGCATCCAATACAGGTTGCGGAGTGTGGCCAAAGCCAAGCATGCCGTAACCGCCGGAATCATGCAGAACGCGGCCTTTCAGGGTGATGACCCACGGACCGCACGCTGCTATAGCAACATAGGGGTTGATGGCATCGTCCGGATAGAAGTTGACAAAGCCTGCTTGAACGGCATCAATTTGAGCCTGTTCATCGGCGTCTACCAAGTCAGTAAATTCTTGTGCCAATGCAGGAAAGTACTCAGCGGCACGCTCTACGGCGGTAACCAGCTCAGGAAAGCGACCCGCCAACTGCAGCAGGCTTGCATCATCCAAACCTTGGGTACGGACCGAGCCGGCACGCTGGCGCAGCGGGCTGAGGGTGTCGAGAATCGTCATATACATCTCCGGCTGTCAGGCAGCGTCACGAAAACGCGATTTTACCATGCCGGTTTTGCAGCCGTAACCCCCTGTGGGGAAAATCAACGACTTAGGCTACAATAGTGGGCTTGTTTTGGAGAGTTATGAAGAAGTCCGATTTTCATTTTGATTTGCCGGAAGGCTTAATTGCCCAAGTACCGCTTGCCGAACGCAGTGCTTCACGCTTGTTGTGTGTTCCACCAGCACCAAGTCCGTTGCAGGATGCGCAGTTCCGAGATTTAACCGATGCATTGAATCCGGGCGATTTGCTGATTTTCAACGACACCCGGGTCATTCCTGCACGCTTGTTCGGCCAGAAGCACACGGGCGGCCAGGTTGAGATACTGGTGGAGCGGTTATTGTCCGATCAGCAGATTCGGGCACAGATAGGTGCTTCCAAAGCACCAAAGCCAGGCAGCGGAATCCGCTTGAACGACGGTACAGAGCTGACAGTACTGGAGCGCGACGAGGGATTTTACCGATTGCGTTTTGAAACCGTTGAACCGGTAGAGCAGGTGCTTAACCGGATAGGTAAATTGCCATTGCCACCTTATATCCAAAGAGCGGCCGATGACAGTGATGCCGCACGATACCAGACCGTGTATGCCCGGCATGCCGGTGCAGTTGCAGCGCCGACTGCCGGCTTGCATTTTGATGAAGAACTGTTGGATTCATTGCAGGCCAAAGGTATCCAATTCGGCCATATCACCTTGCATGTGGGCGCGGGTACATTTCAGCCGATGCGCGCTGAAAGCGTGCATGATCACGTCATGCACCGAGAATGGTTGAACGTGGGTGCCGAGTTGTGCGCACAAATTGCCGCTACCAAAGCACGCGGTGGCCGTGTTGTCGCGGTTGGCACTACCGTGCTCAGGGCGCTTGAAACGGCTATTGTCGATGGCACTGTGAAGCCC
>JAHEBG010000246.1 GCA_024642445.1 Gammaproteobacteria bacterium
AATCCGATGAAATTTCCACGGTGGGCGTTGGCGAAGCCACTATCCCGCCCATCATTAATTTCAACTCGGCGCTGGGCATCGATGAAAACGATTTCATCAAGGCCACCCAAGCCACGTTCAAGCTGGGCATTCAATTCAAGAACTGGGGCGCTCTGGGGGATTCCTACATCCACGGCTTCGGCAATATGGGGCACAGCACCGGCCTCATCGATTTTCACCACTATTGGCTGAAGATGCATCAGGCGGGTAAAGCCGATCGGATTGAAGACTACTCGATTAATCTTCTAGCCTGTGAAAAAAACAAGTTTCTTCGGGCCCAGCACGATATTCCCAATTCACCTTTGAAAGATCTTGGCCATGCCTTCCATTTCGATGCCGGCCTGTACGCCAAATTTCTTCGTGGCTATGCCGAAAAACACGGTGTGCAGCGCACTGAGGGCAAGATCGCCTCGGTGCAACAACACCCGGAAACGGGTTTTGTCACCGGCGTTACCTTGGAAAGTGGCGCAGAACTTCAGGCCGATCTGTTTGTGGATTGTTCCGGCTTCCGTGGTCTGCTGATTGAGCAAACTCTGAAAACCGGGTACGACGATTGGAGCCATTGGCTGCCGATGGACCGTGCCATGGCCGTACCCTGCGAATCGGTGTCACCGCTAACGCCGTATACCCGCTCCACAGCCCATGCTGCTGGCTGGCAATGGCGCATCCCATTACAACACCGCACCGGCAATGGCCATGTCTACTGCAGCCAATACATCAGCGACGACGAAGCAGCGGCGGTTTTACTGGCCAATCTGGACGGCAAACCCCTGGCCGATCCACGCCCGCTGAAATTTGTAACCGGCAAGCGCAAAAAATTCTGGAATAAAAACGTGGTCGCCATCGGGCTTTCCTCCGGCTTCATGGAGCCGCTGGAATCCACTTCCATTCATCTGATTCAAAAAGGCATATCCCGGTTGGTGGCGTTTTTCCCGGACCACGGCTTCAACAGCGCGGATATCGATGAATTCAACCGGCAGTCGTTGGTCGAATTCGAGCAGATACGTGATTTCATCATTCTGCACTACACCGCCACGCAACGTACCGATGCCCCGTTGTGGAATTACGTGCGCAGCATGCCTATACCCGACAGCCTGCAACAGAAAATCGACCTGTTCCGCAGCAATGGCCGGATCTACCGCAACAACAATGAGCTGTTCACCGAGGTCAGCTGGTTCCAGGTCATGTTCGGGCAGGGCATCAAGCCGCAGGGCTACCACCCGCTGGTTGATGTTAAGGACGAAGCCCTGATCGAGAAAATGGTGGCCGATATCAAGCGTGTCATGCACGGGGTGGTCGATCTGATGCCAAGCCACGAGCGTTTCATTGCCGAAAACTGCAAGGCCCCGCCGCTCGCCATGTAAAGGCCAGTGCTCGCATGACATCCTTCGATCTTTCGGTGCTGTTTTTCCTGCAGATGGCCTGCATACTGGCCGTATGCCGCGCCACCGCATGGGTTTTCATGAAAATCGGGCAGTCGCGCGTGGTCAGCGAAATGATTGCCGGCGTAGTAATGGGCCCTTCGCTTTTAGGCTGGATGTTTCCTGATTTTTCGGCCTACCTGTTTCCGGCCGAATCCAAGCCCATTCTGTTTTCGGTAGCGCAGCTGGGTCTGGTGCTGTACATGTTCTTGATTGGCGTTGAGTTCAATACCGATCTCATTCGCTCCCGAATAAAAAGTGCCCTCAGCATTTCTATGGCCGGAATTGTGGCGCCCTTTATTTTGGGCGGCACTTTGGCGTATTTTATTGCCTCGGATCCACAATTGTTTGCCGAGAAGACTACGCGCCCTGAGGCCATGCTGTTCATGGGCGCGGCCATGGCCATCACCGCATTCCCGATGCTGGCGCGCATTATTTTCGAGCAAGGCCTGAGTAAGACTTCGATCGGCACACTGGCGCTGGCAGCCGGCAGTCTTGACGATGTTGCCGCCTGGTGCGTGCTGGCAGTGGTGCTGGCCAGTTTTCAACAAGACTGGAGTATTGCCGTGCTTGCCATAGGCGGCGGCGCCTGTTTTGCGCTGCTGGCGCTCACGGTAGTCAAGCGCTGGCTGCTGCCCTTAGGGCGGAACGTGGAACAGAGCGGCGCGATGTCGACTGACACGCTGATATTGACGTTGATGCTGGTGATGTTGGGCGCATGGTTCACCGACTACATCCAGATCTATGCCGTGTTCGGTGCGTTCCTGATGGGCATTGCCATGCCGCGCGGAAAATTCGCCGATGAGTTGCACAGGCTGTTGTATCCGTTAACGGTAACGCTGCTGCTACCGGTATTTTTTGTCTATTCCGGCTTGAACACCGAAATTGGCTTGCTGAACTCTCCGTACTTATGGGGTCTGGCTGCAGCCGTGCTTTGTGTGGCGGTGCTTGGCAAAGGGGTTGCCTGTTACGCCGCAGCCCGCTGGCACGGCGAAAGCCACAAGGAATCGATGGCAATAGGCGCATTGATGAATGCGCGCGGTTTGATGGAGTTGATTATTTTGAATATCGGCCTTCAGCGCGGAATCATCGCGCCGGCCCTGTTCACCGTGATGGTATTAATGGCGGTGGTGACCACTTTGATGGCAACGCCGGTATTCGAGCGGGTTTACGGAAAAAAAGAGCTGCGTAACGCACCCTAGTTGCATGGGCGATGCGCCATCGCCCATGCCGAACCGGAATTATTTGCCTTTCTTGGCGGCCTTATCGGCACGCTTTTCTTTCAAGGTTTTTTCCGGTTTTTTCTTAGTGTCTTTCTTCTGATTCAGGCCTTTAGACATAACGCGTTCCTATGGGTTGTGGCATTCGAACGAATGCCCCTACAGCATAAACCGGTGCGGGCAAAATGTCGCGTGCCGGCAACTTGGCGTGTGATAATCAGCCGGCCAGAACGGCGATATCGCCAACGGTATTGAACAGCTTGGCCAAGCGTTGCAGCAGTGCCAACCGGTTGCCACGCACGTACGCGTCCTCGGCATTGACCATTACACCCTCGAAAAATGCATCCACCGGCGCACGTAAGCCGGCCAAGGCTTGAAGTACGCCAATATAATCAAGGGCTTCTTGCATGGGTGCAACCGTTGCTTCAACCTGCATCAGTGCATGC
>JAHEBG010000247.1 GCA_024642445.1 Gammaproteobacteria bacterium
AAACGCTTTGATGTGCTCAGGGTAGTTGGCCACCACCACCGGTCGACCAACATGCTGTTCGGTCAGCCAACGCTCGTGTTCGGTTTGCAGGTCTAGTCCCCATTCCACCGGGAAATCGAATTTCTGGCCGGATTTCTGCAGCAGCTCGATGGCGTTGCTGTATTCAATGCGTTCGAATGGGGCGTTGATGAAGGCCTCGAGTTTGCTTATTGCGGTTTTTTCCACCCGTTCGGTCAGAAACACCAAGTCGTCCATACGCTCTTCCAAGACCGCTTTGAAGATGTATTTCAGAAACGCTTCGGCCAGATTGGCATCATCATTCAAATCGGCGAAGGCGATTTCCGGCTCAATCATCCAGAACTCGGCCAAGTGGCGCGTGGTATGTGAATTCTCGGCGCGGAAGGTTGGCCCGAACGTGTAGACCTTGCTCAGTGCCAAGCAATAGGCTTCCACGTTCAATTGCCCGGAAACGGTTAAGAAGGTTTCTTTGCCGAAAAAATCCTTGGAAAAGTCGGGTTCGCCCTTGGCGGTGCGCGGCAGATTGGCCAGATCCAGTGTCGACACACGGAACATTTGCCCGGCGCCTTCAGCGTCGGAGGTGGTAATGATCGGCGTGGAAATCCAGTAAAAGCCCTGCTCATGGAAAAAGCGGTGTACCGCCTGCGACATGGTGTGGCGGATGCGGGTAACGGCACCAAACAGGTTGGTACGCGGGCGCAGATGCGCCACTTCACGCAGAAATTCAAGGCTGTGGGCTTTCGGTTGAATGGGGTAGGTTTCTGGATCTTCGACCCAACCCAAAACTTCAATCTGGCTGGCCTGCAGCTCAAAGCTCTGGCCTTGGCCTTCAGACACTGAAACCACGCCGGTTGCGCGTACGGAGCAGCCTGCAGTTAAGCGTTTGATTTCACTCTCGTAATTCCCAAGGATGGCCGGCGCAACGGCCTGAATCGGCGCGAAGCAGGAGCCATCGCTGATATTGATGAACGACAAGCCGGCCTTCGAATCACGGCGGGTGCGAACCCAGCCCTGGACGGTTACGGTTTCACCCGCGGCAATTTTGCCTTCGAGTACCTGTTTGATGCTTGCCAACGCCATACTTGAAATCTCCGTCCATGATCGCCATCTAAGTGCTATAGAATACCCGTTCGAGAGGGATTCCCCAACCACTGATTGCGAGTAAAGGCCCTGATGATGTCCGTTTCGCTTACCCCCGCCGCCGCCGAACGCGTGAAGCAGTATCTTTCCGAGACCCCGGGCGGTATCGGGCTGTCGTTTTCGGTGCGTAAAAGCGGCTGTTCCGGCTGGACCTATGCCATCGATATCGCCACCGAAGCCCGTGACGGTGAGCAGGTGTTCAACAGCCATGGCGTGGATGTACGTGTGCCGGAGGCGGCTTTGGCGCAGTTGCAGGGCACCGTCATCGACTTCGTTAGTCAGGGCCTGAATCAGCAATTCCAGTTCAAAAACCCACGGGTAACCGGTGAATGTGGCTGCGGTGAAAGCTTTACCACCGCTGAAGAACAGGCCTGAAGTCATATAAGCCCTTGTCTTTTCGCTGAAAACACGCGATAATATCGGGCTCCCGAGCTATCGGGAGTTCTTGCTCCACTGCTGTATGCGGGGGGCTGTTTGGCGAAATGCCATCATCCAAAAGGAAACCTATCTATGCGTCATTATGAAGTAGTGTTCATGGTCCATCCGGACCAATCCGAACAAGTGCCGGCCATGGTCGAGCGCTACAAAGCCTTGATTGAAGGCTCCAACGGCAAAATCCACCGTCTTGAAGACTGGGGCCGCCGTCAGTTGGCTTATTCCATCGAAAACCTGGTGAAAGCCCATTACGTGTTGATGAATATCGAATGCGACCAAGCCGTGCTCAATGAGCTGGCCGACAGCTTCCGTTTCAACGATGCCGTGCTGCGCAATCTGATTCTGTCCATGGACGAAGCCGTCACCGAACAGTCGTTGATCATGAAACACAAAGACGACAAAGGTGATCGCCGCCGCCGTGACGATGACAGCACTGAAGCTTCCGACGATTCGGATGCCGAAGAAACCGAAACCAGCGAAGCCGCTGAATAAGACCCGAGGAAGCCAACATGTCTAAATTTTTCCGCCGCCGCAAGTTCTGCAAATTCTCCGCCGAAGGCGCAACCAGTATCGATTACAAAGATCTGAACACCCTGCGTGGTTATGTCACCGAAAACGGCAAAATCGTTCCAAGCCGTATCACCGGCACCAAAGCCAAGTACCAGCGCATGCTGCAGACCGCCATCAAGCGCGCCCGCTTCCTTGCCCTGATCCCGTATACCGATAACCACGACGTTTGATCCGAACGTTGTACGGACAGCACCCGCTGCGGGCGGAAAGCCCGCTAACGTATAATTTGGAGTAGTTATGAAAGTCATTTTGTTGCAAAAAGTCGCCAATCTCGGCGGTCTGGGCGATCAAGTCTCGGTTAAGCCGGGTTTTGGTCGTAATTTCCTGATTCCTTATGGCAAAGCCGTTCCGGCCACCGCCGATAACATTGCCGCATTCGAAGCCAAGCGCGCCGAATACGAAGCCAAAGCCGCGGCTATTTTTGCCGCTGCCGACAGCCGTAAGCAGGCTCTGGAAGGCGCAGCAGTCACCATCTCAGCCAATGCCTCGGCTGAAGGCAAGCTGTTCGGATCGGTAGGCGCCCGCGATATCGCGGAGGCATTCACCGCCGCCGGTCACAAGCTGGAAAAATCGGAAGTCATCATGGGTGAAGGCGCCATCCGCCGCACCGGTGAATTCGAAGTGACCGTGCATCTGCACGCTGACGTCGAAACCAAGGTCAAAGTGACCGTGGCTCCTGAAGCGGCCTGATTGCACGCGTTAACTGAAAAAACCGCCTTCGGGCGGTTTTTTTTCGGCTATGATTTTGCACCGAATATCCACAGACTTATGCGCAACGCTTGCGCCCGGAAACGGGTACGATAGATGTACGCGCCAACCCATCGAGAAACCATGTCCGCCCGCCCTGAATCCAATCCGTCGCGCAAAGTCGATGAACTGAAAGTCCCGCCGCAATCGGTGGAAGCCGAACAGGCCGTGCTCGGCGGCTTGATGCTGTCTCCGGAGTCCATCAATCACCT
>JAHEBG010000248.1 GCA_024642445.1 Gammaproteobacteria bacterium
ACAACGGCAAGTACGGCACGGTCACCCTGACCAAAACCGATGGGCAATGGACCATCCAGGACCATCAGCGCATGCACTCCTCGTCCGGCGCGCGCAACTTCTATGGCGAACTGTATGAAGGCAGCGACTGCCGTGACGGCAGCGAAATGGCCAAGCGCTGGAACGCCTACAAAGACGCGGTGGAAGCCGCCATGGCGCGTCGGGCCCGAAGCACCGAAGACGCCCTGCCCAGCACCTGCCCGGGCAAGGAGTTTCCGGATGTGGCGGCCTACAGGCAGTTCAAAGCCATGATGCTGAACAAATAAAATTCAACGCATGGGGATGCTATGGCCAATCGTTGTTACCTGTACACCACCGAGCTTTTGCCCGGCTCCGATGCGGGTGGTGAAGCCCTTATTCCCCCGTGCACACGATGAAAGGTCTTGCCATGAAAGCTCTGCTGCTTCTGATGATTACTGCGGCCTTTGCCGCATCTGCCGAAACAACGCCAGATGCAGCCGCACAGATCAAATCCGCCATCAACCAAGACTGGGTTGCCCGAAGCAATTCAGGCGGTGTTGAGATTAGCTCACCCAGCTATCCAATGCCTTACAAACAAGGCTGCGTCATCCATAATCTGTTTTTCCCAAACATAAGCGCCGGCCCAACGCTGGGACGCATGATAACGTATGACCAGTACTTCGTATTCGCCAGCGATGACGCTTGCGCCACTGCCGATCCGGTGCAATTCTTCAGCATCGAACCGGCCAACGATACCATGGCCCTGCTGGATTTTTCCAAGCGCCTGAAAAATGGGCCGAGGCTCACCAAAGACAAAATTTCCAAGGCCGACTATGCCCTTATTTCAGCCTGCTTCACGCCCGAAGCACTGGCCAACACCCGTATCGTGGGCGCCCATTCCTGGCGCGAGAAAGGCTACGGCCGTGATGACCGTTACCAAGTGACGCTGCGCTGCGAAGCGTTGGATGAAGCCGGTCAAATCGTTGCACTCGGAGTAATCTATCAGGATGCGGTTGACTGGAGTTTCAAGCCCTGGGGCCCGATCACCATGGATGTGCCGGTGCCGAACCAATGATGCCTTGGATCTTGGCCGCCGCTGCGCTGTATTTGTTGGCACTGGGTTTACTGGCCGGTTTTGCACCGAAACGTGCCGCCGGTTTTCTGGGCCGTTTCGCGCAATCGGCCAAAGCCCATTACCTGGAAATGGCACTGCGTATTGCGGTTGGCGTAGCCCTGATACAGCACGCCGAACACATGCGTTTTTCCGCGGCATTTACATTCATCGGCTGGGTTATCAGCCTTACCACCGCAGTGCTGTTGCTGATGCCCTGGCGTTGGCATCAAGCCATTGCAGGGCGCGCGGTGCCGTTTGCGCTGCGCATGCTGCCGGCACTGGCGCTGTGCTCGGTGTTGGCCGGTGCAGTGCTGATGTACAGCGTGCTGTATTCCGCCTGAGCTGACGCCAGCAGTGCTTGACCGTAGCTGTATCGAAGCCCAGAATCCTTGAAAAGCATTGGATATTACCTATGACTGCACCCGCCCTTGCCGCCTGGCACCGCATTGTAGAGCGCCGCCAGCTTTCCGGTCTAGATGCCTTGTTGGCCGACGATGTAGTGTTCCACTCGCCAGTGGTGCATACGCCGCAACGTGGCAAGGCGCTTACTCAGCAGTATCTGCATGCCGCCTTTCATGTGTTTTTCAATGACAGCTTCCGCTATGTGCGCGAGGTTTCTGGCGCAGACGATGCGGTATTGGAATTCGAAGTCAGCATCGACGGCATTGTGGTCAACGGCGTGGATATGCTGCACTGGAACGCGCAAGGCCAGATCACCGAATTCAAAGTGATGCTACGGCCACTGAAGGCCATCCAGCTGATCCACCAGAAAATGGGCGCCCTGCTGGCAGCGAAAGCGCCACCAGCGGCTTGATTTAATGCACGCGGAAAACGCGCAGATTGACTTGACTGGCATAGCTTGACATGCCGACTTCGCGCTGGTGTTTCAGCAAAGCCTTTTCGGCTTCCCGGCTTTCCAGCCAATTGTCCCTGAAATAGCGGAACGACTGAACCGGCTTGCCTTGCAGATCGGCCTCCAACTTACGAAGCCGTCGGTAATCGGCGTAGCTGGCGATTTCTTCGCGCAACGAACGCCAGGATGCTTGCACCAGAATCGCGTCATCCAGATGGCCCACGCGCGGCGCATCGTGCGGAATCAATTCTTCATGCAGCTTCACGTAATCGAGCAACACCTGGATTTTGTAAGCCGCCAAGTCCTCGATGCTCCAATCGCCATCTTTCACCATCATGTCAAGAAAACCCGCGGTCTTGAAGCGCTCCAGAATACAGGCCGCCGGAAGGCTGGCATTGTAGATTTCTTGCTTGCCGATCAATTCCCTGCCGCAGGACGCAATCTGGTCTGCAGTCAGCGAGCTGTAGCTGTCATCGATCTTGCTGATGGCTTCGTTCAAGGTATCCACGGCGGCATCGCGCAGATCGATTTCACCCAGTTGCGTGCGTCGATGCGGATTCGTATATTCCATTTCATACCAAACCAGCGGCAATTCAGTTTTGAATTCGAACACTTTCATGGCACATCTCCTTTTATTGCGAATGTGCCCTAAAGCCTAAAGCAGCTGCCATTGAACAATCATGAGGTTTTTCTTCGCATTGCTTAAGGTTTTTTTACCGCGGTGGCGGCACTTGGCATATCGCAGTTGCGCCACGGCAGTTCGACTTCCTGTTCGGCCAGCATTTCCAAGCCGTAATGCATGGCCAGTTCATACAGCACCATGCCCGACGGTTTATCGCCGAACAGCGTATGCAGCATTTCCAGATGCCTGTGCAAAGCCGGAAACTCCTGCTCCTGGCCCTCAAGCACTGCCAATACCTGTTGGATTTCCTGCATAAGATTTGAATCGTGCACCCCATGGCTTGCCAATACAGCGCCGGATACGGCCCAAGGCTGCGACGCCGTCTGCAATGGCGCAATGAAACGGTAACCCAGGGTTGGCACGGTTTCAATGCAATACGGTGCATGCGCCGAATCGGCCAAGGCATGCCTGAGCTGCACCACAACCCGTGACAGCACATTCGGGGTGACACAACGAT
>JAHEBG010000249.1 GCA_024642445.1 Gammaproteobacteria bacterium
AGAGCCCATGCCTCGGTAGCTCTTATAACTGCGCCCTTGGAACAATTCAACTTCACCCGGAGCTTCTTCGGTACCGGCGAACAGGCCGCCGATCATGATCGAGGAAGCGCCTGCGGCCAGCGCTTTGGCAATATCACCGGAATAGCGGATGCCGCCATCGGCAATCAGAGGAATGCGACCCTTGAGCACTTCCGCCACCATCGAAACCGCGGTGATTTGCGGCACACCGACACCGGCAACGATGCGGGTGGTGCATATTGAACCGGGGCCAACACCAACCTTGACCGCATCGGCACCGTACTCCATCAATGCCAATGCGGCATCGGCGGTCACGATATTGCCGCCGATGACATCAACGTTCGGGAAGTTTTTCTTGACCCAGGCAACGCGCTCCAGAACGCCTTGCGAATGGCCGTGGGCGGTATCGACCACTATCACGTCGACACCGGCATGCACCAGCGCTTCCACGCGCGCCTCGGTATCGCCGGCTACGCCTACGGCTGCACCCACCAGAAGCTGCTCGCTGGCATCTTTGGCGGCGTTGGGGTTATCGCGGGCTTTCTGGATGTCCTTGACCGTAATCAGGCCACGCAATTGGAAACCATCGTTCACTACCAAAACTTTTTCAATGCGATGCTTATGCATCAGTGCCAGTACATCGTCGTCGCTGGCCCCTTCGGATACGGTAACCAGGCGGTCTTTCTTGGTCATGATGTTACGCACCGGGTCGTCCAGCTTCTTTTCGAAGCGCATATCGCGGCTGGTGACGATACCAACCAATTGGCCGTTGTCGACCACAGGAACACCGGAGATATTTCGGGCCCGGGTCAATTTCAACACTTCACCAATGGTGGTATCGGGCCCGACGGTGAACGGTTCACGGATGACGCCGGCTTCGAAATTCTTGACCATGGCGACATGTGCCGCCTGCTCCTTGGCACTCATGTTCTTATGCAGGATGCCGATGCCGCCCAGTTGTGCCATGGCTATCGCCAATCGGGCTTCGGTTACGGTGTCCATCGCCGCGGAAACGATCGGCAGATTGATTCGGATATTTCGGGTCAGCTGGGTTGATAGACGGACGTCTTTCGGGAGCACGGCGGAATGCGCAGGAACAAGGGATACGTCATCGAACGTAAGGGCTTCAGCGAGGATGCGCAACATGGGTGGCTCCGAGATTGTGAAGCAATCCATTATACCGTATGCAGCGGTTCAGATGTCGATGGCTTCGCAGGCTTCCAAGGTATTTTGCATCAACGTTGCCACCGTCATCGGCCCTACACCGCCGGGAACCGGCGTAATCCAGCTGGCACGCTGTGCTGCGCCCGCAAACTCGACATCGCCGCACAGACGGCCGTCGTCCATGCGGTTTATGCCGACATCGATGACCACCGCCCCGGGCTTGATCCATTCACCCGGAATCATGGCCGGCTTGCCCACCGCCACCACCAGAATATCGGCCTGACGGATTTGTGCTTCAAGCACATCTATAGGAGTGAATTTGTGGCAAGAGGTTACCGTGCAGCCGGCAATCAGCAGTTCAAGGCCCATCGGCCGACCCACATGGTTGCTAACCCCCACGATTACGGCATTCTGCCCACGCACCGGTTTATCGGTATAGGCCAGCAGGGTGGTAATTCCGCGCGGGGTGCAGGGTCGAAGGCCAAATTGGCGCAAAGCCAAACGACCGACGTTCATCGGGTGGAAGCCGTCCACGTCCTTATTCGGGTCGATTCTGTCAATCAGCCAGGTGCCGTCACGACCGTCTGGCAATGGCAATTGCATCAGAATACCGTGCACTGCAGTATCGGCATTCAATCGTTCAATTAAAGCAATCAAATCGGCATCAGATGTGTCCGACGGCAAATCGTAATCAAAAGCCTTAATGCCTACATGCTCGCAGGCCCGGCGTTTATTTCGCACGTAGACGCTGGATGCAGGATCATTGCCCACCAGCACCACAGCCAGGCCAGGGCGGGACTTTCCCGCCGCAATACGGTCTGCGACGCGCACTGCCAGATCGTCCAGCAACTGGTCAGCAATGCGTTTCCCGTCTAAAACTTTTGCCGTCATCATGCATCCATAGCAATTTCTGGTGGTAGGCTATTATCTCGCATTACGCCGGTGAACACCACGTTCAACGCACTTCTCCCTTTGTAAGGAATGACATATGGCCGCCAAAAAAACCTGGGCTCCCTTCCCCGCAGACAGCAAGCCGTTCACCTATGAAGGCGTCGCTTTGGCCAAAGCCTGGAAACGGCTACACTTGGGCGACGGCGAGGCATTCCCTGATGAAAAACGGGCCGAACAATTGCTGAAAGCCGCCGGTAAGGCCGCGCCCAAGGGGCTTTCAGCTTCCGATGCGGCACAGCAACTGCAACAGGCATGGAGCGCGTTCCATGCCGGAAATTTCGAACAGGCCTACAGTATCGGCAGCTCTCTAGGTGTCATCGGTACCAGTGTGGCCGCCAAAGCGCTGGGTATTCATGCCACATACCTGGTTAAAAAAGACGATGAAAAATTGTCGCGTTTCGAATTGGTAGCCGAACTTGGCGAGCAAGCCGTTGCAGCGCTGCCCAAAGAAGCCAACAGCCACTACCGCATGGCCTTCGGTTACGGGCGCTACGGCCAAGGCCTTTCTATTGCCAAGGCATTGAAAATGGGTTTGGCCGGCAAAATCAAAACGGCACTGGACGCCTGCCTCAAATTGGACCCGAAGCATGCCGAGGCCCACTTGGCCAGCGCGTTATGGCATGCCGAAATCATCAGCAAAGTGGGCGCAACGCTGGGCGGATTAACTTATGGCGCCAAACGCAAACAGGCCGAAGAGCATATGAAAACTGCATTGAAGCTGGCGCCTGGCATGCCCATTGTGCATGCCGAACATGCCCAGATGCTGCTATTGCTGGACGAAGACAATGAACAGGAAGCGGCAGATGCCTTTGAACGGGCTACTGAGCAGAAAGCCGCGGATGCCATGGACTATCTGGATGCACGCTTCGCCGCCGAGCAGATAAGCGAATGATGTCACGAGCATTTGCGGCATTGCTGCTGGCAGCGGTTATCAGTTCACCGGCCTCGGCGCAGTTCTGGAAGAAGAAAA
>JAHEBG010000250.1 GCA_024642445.1 Gammaproteobacteria bacterium
ACGGGTTATTACGAATTGCCGAAGATAGCGGCCGATGCGGACATCGCAATAGGTTGCGCCGGCGCCGGTGGCGGTATTCAAGGCGATATCCGCCAAGACCTTCTTGCGTGCCACATCCATTTTAGTCAACAGTACTTCGGCAGCAACTGCGTTACCGAACCCGGGAATCATCAAGCCGGTCAATCCGATGCCCGATGCCGTCAAGAAATTGCGTCTATCCATTGCTGTGCTCCCTCATGTGGAATTGGCACGCCGTCTACCGCCGATGGTGGCATGACCCGCGCGTGGACTTCCATCATAGCGGATGAATTGAATGCTTGGGCATAGCCCATAAGTCACGGTTGCCATCATCCCAGTGAGCGTGCGGTGTTGATGATATTGATGCCATCGAAGCGCGTGGTGCTGGCGCCGTGTGACACCGCCGATACCTGCGACGGCTGGCCCTTGCCGTCGAAGAACGAGCCGCCATGGCGGAAATCGCCGGCATCGCAGATGGCGCTGCAGGCATTCCAGAACTCCGGCGTGCGGATTTGGTAGGCCACGTCTTCGACCATCCCTTTGATTTTGCCGTTCTCAATTTCATAGAACAACTGGCCGCCGAACTGCGCGTTATAGCGTTGCTGATCAATGGAATAGGATCCGCGCCCAAGGATGTAAATGCCTTTCTCGACCCCGCTCACCATGGACGCCACCGACAGCGGTGTTTTGCCCGGTGCCAACGAGACATTGGCCATACGCTGGAACTGCACATCCGACCAGCTTTGGGCATAGCAGCAGCCGTGCGATTCCTTCTGGCCCAGAATATGCACCTGATCGCGTATGGCCTGATAATTCACCAGCACGCCGTCTTTGATCAAATCCCAGCGCTTGGTCTTCACGCCCTCGTCGTCATAACCTACGGCGCCCAAAGTGCCGGGCGTGGTTTTATCGGCATACAAGGTCACAATATCGCTGCCGTAGCGGAAGCCTTCCTTCAACTTATCCAACGTGGCGAAACTGGTACCGGCATAATTGGCTTCATAGCCGAGCACACGGTCGAGCTCCAGCGGATGCCCGACGTTCTCATGGATGGTCAGGAACAGGTTGCTGGGGTCCAGCACCAGATCGTACTTTCCGGGCTTGACCGACGGCGCCTTGAGTTTTTCAACGGCGTGCTGGGCGGCGCGCACGGCATCCTCGCGCATGTCGTAGCGGTCTTTGTAGGCATACAGTCCCCCCGGAAGCGCGATTTGCGAACCGCCGTCCAAATACTCATAGCCCATGCCCATCGGTGAAGAGAAGGCATTGCGGGTACGGAATTTACCGGACGCTTTATCGATGGCCGTAACTGTGAAATTCGGCCAGATTCGGTGAACGTCCTGGTCGATATAGGAACCGTCGCTTGATGCGAAATATTTCTGCTCGTTGACCATGAACAGCTGGGCATTGATGAAATTGGCACCGGCCGCCATGGCTGCGGCATTCACACCCAAGAGCAGATCCACTTTTTCTTTGACGGGAACCGCCATGGCGTTCTTCAGCAACGGCGTAGCCCACTGCACCTGACCCACCCCCTGCTGTTCAGCAAGCTGTACCGGCTCGGATTGATTGACGGCATTGGCCTTGGCAATGGCTGCCGCCTGCCGCGTGACTTTGGCAATGCCATCGGGACTGAGGTCGCTGCTGGCGGCAAAACCCCATGCGCCGGATACGATTACACGAACGCCGGCTCCCAGCGACTCGGTGCTTTGTACGTTTTGTACACGAGATTCACGGGTGGCTATGGACTGTCTCAGATAACGCCCGATACGGACATCGCAATAGGTGGCACCGGCACTGCGGGCGGTATTGAGCGCAACATCGGCCAGCATCTTCTTTCGCGCCGGATCCATGGTTTCCAGCAACGCCTCGGCGGCAATGGCATTTCCGAAGCCGGGAAGCATGAGTCCTCCAACCGTTGCACCGGAGGCCACAAGAAAGTGTCGTCTATCCATCATTCCATCCAATAGTCAAAGGCATCTCCGCATCATAAGCCAATTGTTGCCATGCTGTCATACAGGCTTTGTGAATTTTACGGCCGACGCCATACGGGTATTAATCATACTTATAATGACTCTGCGGTTTTTTCATCACCACGGCACAGACCTTAGGAGCTGCTGCCCATTTTCCAAGGACATTGCCATTCGCCCGTTACTGTTCTGGCTGCTGTTTCCCATGCTCCTGCCGCAAGCGCTGTGGGTTCGCAAAACCGCACCCCGAACCGCAGCTGCTGCAGGGCCAAATCATGGCAGTGCGGGTTTGTCAGAGCGCCAATTGCTGGCATTGGGCGACTCCATCATTGCCGGTGTCGGCACGCCCAACACGGCACAGGCGTTGCCGGCACAAACCGCACAGGCACTGGCGATACTGACCGGCGGTGGTATCGGTTGGCAAGCATTAGGGAATAGCGGCGCTACATCAGCCCAGTTACTGCAATCCCTGCAAGCAAAACTGCCTGCAAAGCCCGTGGACTATATTCTGATTTCAGTGGGGGTCAATGACGTAACCGGACTGGTGCCTATCGCACGCTTTAAGCGGCATCTGCATGCGCTATTGCAGCAGCTAACGGTGCATTCGCCGAATGCGGTGATTGCCATTGCGGGCATTCCGCCACTTCGCGGCTTTCCTTTATTACCCGAGCCGTTGCGCACGCTGTTCGGATGGCGCGGCGACGCCTTTGATGAGGCAATAAAAGAAGTCACATCAGACCATGCCAAGGTCACACATGCCGTCATGAATTTCGATCCGAAGCCCGATTTGTTTTCCGAAGACGGCTACCACCCAAGTGTTGCCAGCTATGCGGTGTTCGGCACGGCCATGGCTAAGGCCTTGGCGGAAAAACAAGCCGCCTTGCTGCACACGGACATGGACTGAACACATACGTTTATGCTTTTTTGTGAGACCCTGCAGCAGAGAGCCTGTAGACTGTATTCAGCCCGTAAAGAGTATGCCCATGCCCACGCTACCTGCCTGTCCGAACTGCCATTCCGCCTACACCTATGAAGATGGCCTGCAGTACATTTGCCCCGAATGCGCGCATGAGTGGCCGATTACTGCCGAAGCTTCGGAGATGCC
>JAHEBG010000251.1 GCA_024642445.1 Gammaproteobacteria bacterium
TTCCTGCACATGCAGAAACAGCCGTTTCTGGCCTTCCGCTTCTGGGTAAATGTCGATGGCCGCCGCGTATTCAGGCAAATCCGCATCATAGACCCGGTAACAATGGATATTGCCCTGCCGTGCCCATTTACTGAATTTCTTCAGGTTTTTCTGCAGCCGATTGGCCACCATCACCGCGCCATCACTCAGTTCGCGGGGTTCGCTGCGTTCAGGACGCGGGGTATGCACCGGATCGCACAGCAGCAAAGTGCAGGCAATCGAGCCGTTATGGAATTCGTATTTCTTTTTGGCACGCAATCCTGTTGCGAATGCCAAGTCATCGTTACCGCACAGCAGTACGGCACGCCATGCCGGCACGGATGCCTGCAGGGCATCGCCCAGCTCACGGTACAGTGCGGTATCGGCCTGTAAGCGCTGGTTGTACGGCATATTACAGACCACCAGACCCAAGGCCTGAGCAGGTGATTTCAACTGGGTTACCGGCTGCTTTTCAAAGCGTATCACCTCAGCTAAACCGGCCCGGTCGCAATTGGCTACGGCTTTGCGTAATACCTCGGATTGATTGTCATACCCGATGAAAATTGGGGTTAATGCGGCACGTCCACGTTCGGCACGCTGTGTTGCTTCGGCATGCAGTGCCTGCCAGAGATTGGCATCAAAGCCAAGCCAGCGGCTGGGAAGCAGGCTCTGGTGTCGATGCAGGCCCGGCGCTTCATCGGCAGCCATCAATGCCGCTTCGATCAGCAAGGTACCGCTGCCGCACATCGGATCCAACAATGCGCCGCCATCGCGGTATACCTGTGGCCACTTCCCGCGATACAGCATGGCTGCTGCCAGATTTTCCTTGATCGGGGCTTCACCCTGATCCTGTCGCCAGCCCCGCTTGTGCAGAGAACCGCCACCCAGATCAATGGCAATATCAGCCTTGTCCTTGCGCACATGCACATTGATGCGAACATCCGGATTTTCGACATCCACATCCGGACGCCCGCCGGTTTGCGCGCGTAAACGATCGACAATGGCATCTTTGGCCCGTTGCGCAGCATAGCGCTCGTGGGTCAGGGTTTGGCTGGATATTCGGGCATCAATGGCGAAGGTGGCGCCACTGCCGATATGTTTCTGCCAATCAATAGCATGTACGCCCTGATAAAGATCTTGCTCGTTCTGACAATCAAAATGGGCAATAGGCCATAAAACCCGCGAGGCCAGCCGTGAAAACATCACCAGGCGCATGGCATCGGCAAGGGTACCTTCGGCATTGGCACCGGCCAGCGCAGCGGTGGCCTTGATTCCCATACTTTGGGCTTCGTCTACCAGAAGGTATTCCAGACCTTTGGCGCAGGAAAGGAAGAATTTCATTCCAAGCCGCCAAGGAACAGCGCGAATTGCTGTGCGACGTAATCCACATGCGCGCTCAGGCGGTGATCGTCATTGACTAGACAGATTCTTGCCTGGCGCTGCTTGGCCCACTGCGCTACATCATCGGATGGAATCAATTCGTCGTGCCAGCCGTGCACCACCGAAAGCGGCACAGCAGCCGTCTGCAGGCGCATGTCATAGCCGTCCAGATGAATGGGTGGCGCCATCAAAAACAGCCCGCGAACCTGCACCTGCATGGATACCTGGGCTGAAATAAATGCGCCCATGCTGGAGCCTGCCAGTACCACCGGCCCGCTGATGCCCTCGACCAGCGAACGCAACCGGCGAATGCGCGCTTCGACATCCCCCAACGGCGGCATCTGCGCATCAATGTCCTGGTAATCCGGGCGCTCGCAACTCCAGCCCAATAAGTCACAGGCCTGTGCCAGCGCCAGCGCTTTGCTGGATTCAGGGCTGCTCTGCAACCCAT
Organism: Gammaproteobacteria bacterium; assembly: GCA_024642445.1. Lineage (GTDB taxonomy): Bacteria > Pseudomonadota > Gammaproteobacteria > Xanthomonadales > Xanthomonadaceae > Arenimonas. The sequence continues at coordinate 1,850 of JAHEBG010000251.1, forward strand.
GCGAAATAATGACGTGACCGCTCATGCTGTGCTCTCAAGAAATGGATCCACCGGTATTAGCGCCTTGGCTGCGATGGTATGATGTGCCTATTATGAAGGATTTAGCCCTGCAATGGCCAATCACCCGGGATTGGCTACCCTATCATGCCCTGCTCGAGGCCCGTGAGCTCTCAGCCATTGATCTGGTGGTGATCCATTGCACGGAACTGCCCGATATGGCCATGGCTCGCGAATACGGAGAACGGGTATTGCATGCTTCTGGCGCGGGCAACAGCGGCCACTACTACATCGATCGCGATGGCAGCATCCACGAATATGTGTCCTTGGAACGCACAGCGCATCACACACGCGGATTCAATCCGCGATCCATAGGTATCGAAATCGTCAACACCGGACGTTATCCGCATTGGTATGACAGCCGACATCAGGCCATGGAAGAGCCTTACTCCGATGAACAAATTCAGGCATTAATAGATTTACTTAAGGCATTGCACACCTCATTGCCCGGTTTGAAGTTCATTGCCGGTCATGAAGACTTGGATACCGGCAGCATTGCAGCCACCGACAATCCCGAACTGAGCTTACGTCGCAAATGCGATCCCGGCCCGCAGTTTCCCTGGCCCCGGGTGCTGGCGCAGATTCAACTAACACCATTACCATTGGATTCACAAGTATGAGTACGGATGTTGTAGCCGAGCTGTTGGATTTACTGACCCTTGAGCGTCTGGAGGAAAATCTATTCCGTGGCCAAAGCCGCGACATCGGTACCAAATACGTTTTCGGTGGTCAGGTTTTAGGGCAGTCCCTGAGTGCCGCCCAGCATACGGTGGATGACAACCGTGCCGTGCATTCCATCCATGCCTACTTTCTGCGCGCCGGCGACATCAACGCACCCATCGTATTCGATGTCGACCGTTCACGGGACGGTCACAGCTTTTCAGTGCGGCGGGTAACCGCGATTCAACACGGACAACCGATATTGGTGTTTGCCGCCTCCTTCCAGAAAGCCGAAACCGGCGTCAATCACCAATTCCATATTCCAGACGTGCCGCAGCCGGAAGATATTCCGGCGCAGAAGCCGCCTAGCCCCGAGGTTATAGCGCAGCTATCGCCGAAAATGCAACGTTGGTTGTCGCGTATGGGCCCGTTCGATATGCGCCCAGTGTATCCGCGCGACGACCTCAACCCGAGCAAGCAACCGCCTTACCAACAG
>JAHEBG010000252.1 GCA_024642445.1 Gammaproteobacteria bacterium
TAGCCTTCATAGATGTGCGAGTCCACACGTACACCGGGGCCGCCCGGCGAATGGAAGTGCTTAATCAAGCCAGGGCTGGGCATGAAGGTATCGGGGTCTTCGGCATTGATCCGGCACTCGATGGCATGGCCACGGATGACGATGTCATCCTGGCTCAGGCTCAGTTTTTCGCCACCGGCGATCAACAGCTGTTCGCGTACCAGATCCACGCCGGTAATCAATTCGGTAACCGGGTGTTCCACCTGGATGCGGGTATTCATCTCGATGAAATAGAAGCGGCCGTCTTCGTAAAGGAATTCGAATGTACCGGCGCCACGGTAGCCAATACGGATGCAGGCCTCGGTGCAAATGCGCCCGATTTCCGCGCGTTGTGCTTCGGTGATGCCGGGCGCAGGGGCTTCTTCCACCACTTTCTGATGCCGGCGCTGCATGGAGCAATCGCGCTCACCCAGATGGATGGCGTTGCCTTGGCCGTCCGACAGCACCTGGATTTCAATATGGCGTGGGTTTTCCAGGAATTTCTCCATGTACACCATGTCGTTGTTGAACGCGGCCTTGGCTTCCTGTTGCGTGGTGGTGATGGATGTGATCAGGCTGTCGGCTTCGCGCACCACGCGCATGCCGCGCCCGCCGCCACCGCCGGCGGCTTTGATGATGACCGGGTAGCCGATTTCATCGGCCATGCGCAAATTGGCTTTGGCGTCTTCGCCCAGCGGGCCACCGGAACCGGGTACGCACGGTACGCCTGCATCCTTCATGGCCCGTATGGCTTCCACTTTGTCGCCCATAGTGCGGATGACATCGGCGGTAGGGCCGATGAACACGAAACCGGAGGCTTCGGCACGTTCGCAGAACGTAGCATTTTCCGATAGAAAGCCATACCCCGGGTGAATCGCATCGGCATCGGTGACCTCAGCGGCGGCAATGATGGCCGGCACATTCAGATAGCTTTCAATCGACGGCGCCGGGCCGATGCAGACCGATTCATCGGCCATGGCCACGTGCTTCAGATTGCGATCCACCGTGGAGTGTACCGCGACGGTTTTGATGCCGAGCGCGCGGCAGGCGCGCAGGATGCGCAACGCGATTTCACCGCGGTTGGCTATGACGACTTTTTTCAACATGAGCAGGGCCTGTTAGGAGATGATGAACATCGCTTCGTCGAACTCGATGGCCTGACCGGCTTCCACCAATACGGCGGTTACGGTTCCGGAAACATCGGCTTCGATGGGATTGAACATCTTCATGGCTTCAATGATGCCGATGGTGTCGCCGGCTTTAACGCTTTGCCCTACTTTTACGTACGGCGCGGCATCCGGGCTGGGCGAGGCATAGAATGTGCCAACCATCGGCGAGCGCACGGTGTGGCCATCGGGGGTTTGCTTGGTGGATTTGCCGACCGATTCGGGCGACGGGCCGCTGGCCGCAGGTGCAGGGCTTGGCCGTGGTGCCGGCTCGGCTGCTGCCGGCGCGGCCGCATAGACCGGTGCCGCCACCGAAACGGTTGCAGTACGTGCCAGACGCACGGTTTCTTCACCTTCTTTGATTTCCAGCTCGGACAGACTGGATTTTTCCAGCAATTCGATCAGGGCTTTGATTTTGCGTAAGTCCATGGTGACCTCGGTGTTGTTATTTTTGCTTTGCGGGGGTGGCTTGCCATTGGATCATTTGTTCCAAGGCAAAGGTATAACTGTTGACGCCCATGCCGCAAATCACGGCCTTGGCCAAATCGGAAAAATAGGATTGCTGACGGAACGGTTCGCGGCTGTGCGGATTCGACAGGTGCACTTCAATGAAGGGAACGCGCACGGCTGCAAAGGCATCGCGCAGGGCAACCGAGGTATGGGTAAATGCGGCGGGATTGATCAAGATGGCGTCGACGTGATTGCCGGGCGCGTTTTGCACGGCTTCCACCAGTTCATGTTCGGCATTGCTTTGCATCACGGTCAGCCGGTGGCCACAGCTTTCGGTTTTGGCGCGAAGCAGGGCATTGATATCGGCCAGCGTCTGCGGACCGTAGATATCCGGTTCGCGCTGCCCCAGCAAATTTAAATTTGGACCGTGCAACACCAAAAAATGCGCCACAAGACTCTCCTGATAGGACAGGCAGTTTCGCAAATTTAAGGGCAGTTGTCCATAAATGCACGCGATTTACCGGAATATCGCAGATGTTTGATTTTTGTTAACCTGCGCAGGCGATGCTCGTAAATGTGAGCTAAAAGGCGGATTTTCAGGGAAATTGCCAAGGCTCAACCTTGAAAGTACGGTATTCTTCGCTGAATGGCAATGCCCCGCAACCCATAAAATATAAGGTGTCCTATGTCCGTAGAAACCCGCTTACAGGAAGGCAGGGCGATGATTCGAAGCAACAGTGCCCAAATCACACTGAAACTGTTATTGATTGGCGCGTTGATTATCGGGCTATTGATCCCCAAATTTCTGGTGATCGATCTGGTGCAGGAGCGCAAAGCCTATAGCCAACAAGTGAATGCCGAGGTGGCCCGCAATTGGGGCGGAAGCCAGCACCTGGCCGGCCCGTTTCTGGTGATTCCTTACTGGGAGACCGTTTCGGAAAAGGTCGACAATAAAATCGTATCGACGGTGGCCAAGCGCCATTTGTTGATCAATCCGCAGGAACTGAATGTGGACGGCGTGTTGAGTACCGACCGCAAATACCGCAGCCTGTATGAAGTCATTCTGTATTCCGGAAAGTTGGATATCAGCGGCAGCTTCACCCTGCCACCTTTGTCTGAAATGGAAATCAAGCCCGAAGATCTGTTGTTGCAGGAGGCCTATCTAAGTTTTCTGATTGGCGATGCCAAAGGCGTGCAAAAGGCCGATACTATTGAAGTCAACAGTGTGAGCTATGCCTTCCGGCCCAGCACCAAAGGCATTGCTGTTAGTGGCGTGGCGGCAGCTGACAACGCGTCTGCTGCACGTTACGGCATCAATGCAGCCGAATCTACGGATGTGCAATCCAGCGGCATGCACGCGTTGATTCCATTGCAGACGGTTAATCAACGACTGGACTTCCGCTTCAATCTGGGGC
>JAHEBG010000253.1 GCA_024642445.1 Gammaproteobacteria bacterium
TATGTGGTGCAGCGTGGCGATACCCTTTACGGCATTTCTTTCCGCGCCGGGCTTAATTTCAGGGATGTGGCGGTTTGGAACGGCATTGAAGACCCCTATACCATTTATGCCGGGCAACGCATTCGGTTATTGCCACCCGGGGGTTACGGTACCGCCATTACTGATGATAAAGATTCCACGCCGGTAGTCACTGCCATCAAGCCGACAGTATCGGCAGCGCCCGAAAATAATGCAGCAACAGCCGCTGTGCCTATGCTGTCCAATATCGATTGGCGTTGGCCTGCCAAAGGCGAAGTCATAGGACGCTTCATAGCCGGTGACAAAACCAATCAAGGCATCAACGTTGCCGGCAAGGAAGGACAAAACATTATGGCCGCCGCCGATGGTGTGGTGGTGTATTCCGGCGCAGGCTTGATTGGCTATGGCGAGTTGCTGATCATCAAGCACGATAACGAATGGATTTCCGCCTATGCCCACAATTCAAAGCGCTTGGTGGCTGAAGGCGTGCGGGTAAAGGCCGGCCAGCATATTGCCGATATGGGTCAGACCGGTACGGTTAGAACCATGTTGCATTTCGAAATTCGACGCAACGGCAAACCGGTGGACCCACTGTTGTACTTGCCAAAACCCTGAGCTCAGAAATCGTAGCCGAAGGCGGTGATGTCGCGTGCAAAATGGGCTGCGATAATTTCACGCGCGGCATTGTCGTAATAGCGGCTGTAATGTTCGTGCGATGAAGCCTTCAAATGCGGCAGTTGCGCACTGCGTCCGATGCGTTGGCATATTGTTCCGAAATCGGCATCGAGTGTTTCGAAGCGACCGACATAATTGACCAGAATCCGATTGTCTTCATCGGCCACCCAATCCATTTGGGTCGCGAACATAATCGGTTGATCGTGATACAGCGGATGTTTCTCGGCATAGGCCAGGCGCACCCAGTCATTGAATGACGGCGGTGCGTCGCGAAAGCCGGCCTGCGACGTTTTCAGGCGATAGTGGTAGTGCGAAACCACTTTATCCCAGGGATTTCGCACGATGCTGAAGGTGAACTTCCGGTTCCAGGTGTCTTGACCGATTGCGGCAATCTTTTCGCTTGCACTGCGATGATCGAACTGCATGCCCAAGGCTTTTTCAATACTGCTGCCACCGGTTTTGTTGATGTGAATGAAGATCCAGTCGTGCAAATGCCGACTTTGGAAGTCGGCATACGCACGTCGCCATCGGCGTTTCAGAGCTTTGATCATTGTGCGGCTTGTGTTTTCAGCCAGCGATCAATCTTGGCATCCAGAACCGGCAGCGGTACACTGCCGTCTTTCAGTACTTCGGCATGGAAAGCGCGCGGGTCGAATTTATCACCCAGAGCGGCTTTGGCTTTGCGTTTTTGCTCCTGGATGTTGAGCTCACCGATTTTGTAGGCCAAAGCCTGGCCTGGAATCGCAATGTAACGCTCGGCTTCTGCAACGGCATCGGTATTGTCTACGGCCGAATTGGCTTTCATGTAGTCGATGACCTGGTCGCGGGTCCAGCCCTTGCTGTGCAGTCCGGTATCCACCACCAGACGGATGGCGCGCCAGAGCTCGCCTTGCAAGCGGCCAAAGTATTGGTAGGGGTCGGTATACACGCCCAGATCTTTGCCCAACGATTCGGCATACAAACCCCAACCTTCGGCAAACGCGGTTTCACCGCCGAAGCGACGGAATGCCGGAACGTCTTTCAGTTCCTGCTGGATGGCGATCTGGAAGTGATGGCCCGGAATGGCTTCGTGCAAATAAAGGTCTTCGGCATCCCAGGTTTTACGGCTGGGCAGATCGAAGGTGTTCACATAGAAAATTCCGGGGCGGGTGCCGTCCTCACTCGGCGGAAAATACTGACCGCCGGCCATGGCTTCGGCGCGGAAAGGTTCAACCGGGCGGATTTCGAAACCGGCTTTGGGCAGCAGCGTGAACTGCTCCGGAATACGGGCGTCGATTTTGGCACGTAACGCGTTATAGGCTGCCAACAGGTCCGCTTCGCTTTTGAATTCGAACTGCTTGTCGGTGGTCATGAATTTGAAGAAAGCCTGCAAATCGCCTTTGAATCCCACTTGCTGCATCACCTCACGCATTCCTGCGTGGATACGTTCCACTTCTTTCAAGCCGATGTCATGAATCTGCGCCGGCGTCAGGTCGGTGGTGGTCTGGGTTTTGGCATTGAATGCGTACCAGGCTTCGCCGTCGGGCAGGGCGCTCAGCGAAACCGTGTCACGGCAGGCCGGCATGTAGTCATTGGCAATGAAATCGCGTAGGCGCTGATAGGCGGGCATCAGTTGCTCTGCAATCATGGTCCGGTAGGCTTCGGTCAGGCGTTTTTGGTCGGCTTCGCTGAAGCTTTTCGGCATATTGGCAATTGGGCCCCAAAATGTGGTTTTGCTCGGGTCCTTCTGGATGATGGCGTCCAGTTGCGGTACCACTTTCGCCATCAATACTTTCGGCTGAACCACACCGGCGGCCATGCCTTCGCGCATATTGGCAATGGCCTGATCGAAGATGGCCGGTACGGCATTGCCGCGTTGCAACCAGTTGTCGTAATCCTGCACGGTAACGAACGGTTGGGCACTGCTGCCGGAGCCGAGCATGGGAAGGAATGCGGCGATATTGGTGAACTGATCAATCGGCATCATCCAGGTAGGAAAGCGCTCGCTCTCCAGCGCCAATTGCCGTTCGCGCACGAAGATGTCGTAGCTGATCCGGGCCGGGCCTAGCAAGCGGCTGCCGTCCAATGCCAGAGCTTTGTCCAGCCAGGTCTGATTCAGGTCATGCGCCTGTTTGCGGTAATCGGCGGTGTAGAAATTCGGCATTTCGGCGTTGTAGCGTGGATCGCCGATGAAGGTGGCATTGATCGGGTTCAGTTTGAGATTGGCTTCCCAGTAATCGGCGAACAGCTGGTTGAATTCAGCGGCCAGTTTGACCTGGTCAACGGCCTTGGTCTGGGCGCTGGCGGCCGGCTCGTTGCTCGGGTTGCAGGCGGTTAATCCGGTGGCCAAAGCAATGGCAATAACAAG
>JAHEBG010000254.1 GCA_024642445.1 Gammaproteobacteria bacterium
GAAAAATGCGGCCTGGCTTTGCCGGGCCGCTTTGGTTTAAAGCCAATGGCATTGCTCATCAATTCGCTCTGCATCAATTGTGATGTCTGTGAGCCGGATTGTCCTAACCAAGCTATCACTCAGGGCGAAGACATCTATATCATTCATCCTGAACGTTGCACCGAATGTGTCGGCCATTTCGACGAACCGCAGTGTGTCGTGGTTTGTCCGGTGGAATGCATCGATAAAGATCCCGAATATCAGGAAACCGAGAGCCAGTTATTGCAGAAGCTGTATCGTTTGCAGGAGCAAGCCAATGATGGGCTGTGATTTTAATCCGGCAGCGAATGCCACTTTGGAGTGTAAGCCATGAAAGCCTGGTCATTGCTCGGAAACTCCCAGAAGCTCGACGGCGGCGCCATGTTCGGCAATGCCCCGAAAGCGATGTGGGAAAATTGGGTAAAGGTTGATGAATTGAACCGCATTGATCTAGCCTGTCGTGCGTTGTTGATAGAGGGTCTGAACGGCAAGCGCGTGCTGTTTGAAACCGGTGTTGGCGCATTTTTTGATCCGAAACTGCGGGAGCGGTTCGGCATTCAGGAATCCGAACATGTGCTGCTTAAAGAATTGGCAGCCATTGGTCTTGCCGACACCGACATTGACGTGGTGGTGCTGTCGCATCTGCATTTCGATCATGCCGGTGGCTTGTTGGCAGCCTGGCAAGAAGGGCAGGCGCCACGACTGCTGTTTCCCAACGCCCGTTTTATTGTGGGCGCCGGCCATTGGCAAAGGGCACAGCATCCACATCCGCGTGATCGCGCCAGTTTTGTGCCTGAATTGAATGCATTATTGGCTGCCAGCGGACGTTTGGAACTGGTTGAGGGTGATAATACGCCCAGCCTGGGCGACAGCGTGCGTTTCCATCATTCCGACGGGCATACCCCGGGCCTGCTGTTGGCCGAGATTGCCGGTGAGCATTCGCGCGTAGTGTTCTGTGCCGATTTGATTCCAGGGCGTGCCTGGGTGCACCTTCCGATCACCATGGGCTACGATCGCAATGCCGAGCTGGTCATCGATGAAAAGAAAGCATTCTTGGCCGATATGCTGGCCAGAAATGTGCAGTTGTTCTTCACCCACGACGCCGATGTTGCCGTTGCTTCCGTACAGCGCGATGATAAAGGCAGATATTCCACCGCCGATGCACATGCCGTCTGGCATGGGCAGGCACTGTAAGGAGAGCCGCAATGATATCGATGATGTATGCAGGTTTGTGCACGCTGTTGGTCATTTATCTGGCCTTGCGTGTGGTGAAGTGGCGCATTGAGCATAAAATCGGGCTTGGCCACGGCGAAAACATGGAGTTGCAGCAACGGGTTCGCGCGCATGCCAATGCCACCGAGAATATGCCGTTGGCTTTGATTCTATTGGGCTCGCTCGAACTGACAGGATTTCAACCATTCTGGATCCATGCATTGGGTGCAACGTTTTTGTTCTCCCGTATCATCCATGCCTACGGGGTTAGTCATAGTTCCGGGCGTTCTAAGGGACGCTTTTACGGCATGTTGCTGACGTGGTTGCCAATGATTGTGATGGCGTGTTTTGCCATCGCGGGCTCTATTGCCGCGCAGATGGCTTAAATCAGGAGCAACAGCAAATGCACCGTTTGGTCTGCCATTACACGTTCATCTTTGCCTGTTTGGGTTTCAGCGCTTTTACGGCTGCAAAAACACTGGATCCGGTTGAAACCAAAATTGTGCGGCATATTGCGAACGACCATGAACGCGCCGTCGCGCTTCTGGAAGAAACAGTCAACATCAACAGCGGCACCATGAATTTCACGGGTGTTCGCAAAGTGGGCGCGGTATTCGAACGCGAGTTCAAAGCACTGGGGTTCAACACACGCTGGATTGAGGGCAGTGGCTTCAATAGGGCAGGGCATCTGGTGGCGGAGTACGGCAAACGCGGCCCGCGTATTCTGCTGATAGGGCATCTGGATACCGTTTTCGCCGAAGACAGTCCATTCCAGAAGCTGGAGCGGCTGGATAAAAATTCCGCGCGCGGCCCCGGTTCGAACGACATGAAAGGCGGTGATGTCATCATCGTGCATGCCCTTCGTGCCTTGCGCGATGCCGGGCAGTTGGATCGTATGCAGATCCGTGTGGTGATGACCGGTGATGAAGAAAACAGCGGTGAGCCCAGAGATTTATCCAAAAAGGTGTTGATTGAGGCCGGACAATGGGCCGATATTGCCATGGGTTTCGAAGACGGTGATGGCGATCCGCGCACGGCGGCCAACTCGCGCCGTGGCTCCAGTGGCTGGCAGTTGAAGGTCACCGGAACACCGGCGCATTCCTCGCAGATTTTCCAGCCCGCGGTAGGCGCCGGTGCCATTTATGAAGCCGCGCGTATTCTCGACGGATTCAGAACGGCATTATCGGCAGAGCCCAATCTCACCTTCAATCCAGGCGTTATCGTGGGCGGTACCGATACCACGCTGGATGACGACAGTTCGCGCGGCAGCGCCTTTGGCAAAAGCAATGTGATTGCCCAAACGGTGCAGGTCAATGGCGATCTTCGGGCCTTGTCATTGGAGCAGTTGCAAATGGCGCGCACTACCATGCGCCGTATTGTTGCCGATTCGCTTCCCGGCACGCATGCCACCATTGATTTCTCCGACGGTTATCCGCCGATGGCGCCGACCCAAGGCAACAGCAAACTGCTCGCGCTTTACAGCCAAGTCAGCGAAGACCATGGCTACGGTCCGGTAGCTGCAATCAATCCGCGCAATGCCGGTGCTGCCGATATTTCATTCGTGGCCAATGCCGTGGATATGGCGCTGGATGGTCTGGGCATGATGGGAACGGGAGGCCATACGGTGCAGGAAACGGCGGATCTATCCACCCTGGATTCGCAAACCGTACGCGCCGCCATTACCCTTTACCGCATCAGTCAATGCAGTAATCTGGCGGCCTGCACGTTTTTTGATAAAGAAGCCGGAAAACAGTAACGGATTCCATTCTGAATCGGGAGATACGCTATGCAACGCAGTTTATTGGTAT
>JAHEBG010000255.1 GCA_024642445.1 Gammaproteobacteria bacterium
AGATGCTGTCAACATTATTCCACAATTGCGTATACTGCCATATCGCCAATTTGTCTGAATGCATGGAAATCGATACCACACTGTGGCTGCTCACCGCCCTCGCCGGCTTCGCTGCGGGGCTCATCGACAGCATTGTCGGCGGTGGTGGCTTGGTGCTGACGCCTGCCATGCTGAATCTGCACCCGAGCTTGAGCATACTGCAGGCCATAGGAACCCAGCGCACCAGCTCTATCATGGGAACCTCGGTTGCCGCCTGGAATTACCTGCGGAAAATCACCGTTGAGCGTAGCATTCTGGTCCCTGCTTGCATTGCGGCACTGTCGGCATCGGCCATTGGCGTGCAATTGGCAAAGCGAATCGACCCAGACACCTTGAAGCTGACGGTGCTGGCCATCTGCGTGCCTCTGGCGCTTTACACCGCACTCAGAAAGAACATGGGCTTGACCGAGGAACGACGCTTCCACCCGAAACATGAAAGCCTTGCCGCTGCAGGCATAGGTGCGGCAACCGGTTTTTACAACGGCCTTATCGGCCCGGGCACCGGAACCCTTATGGTGTTCGCGTTCGTCAGCTTCCTTGGTCTGGATTTCCTGAAATCCTCGGCCGTCTCTAAAGCCACCAATGTCGCCGCCGATATCAGTTCCTGGACCGTGCTTTTTTTCAGTGGCTTCATACTTTGGGCCTTGGCCATACCACTGATCATTGGCAACATGATCGGCAGCTACATCGGCAGCCACCTAGCCATCCGCAAAGGCCAGGGCTTCATTCGCATGGTTTTTTTAGTCATCGTACTTGCTTTGATTGCACGCCAAGCATGGCAATTGCTGGCAAATTAATTCTTCTAAATTGGGTTGCGGCAACATGAATTGACTGCCAGCCCCTTGCACAATCAAAAATATCTAGCGCGGCTTTTTTGTTAATAATTTTAAAATTTCGCCAATGGTGCAATGCGCTTCCAAAGGATGGCGCAAATGCAGTTGCGCATGAATCCGATAGACATTACGCCGCCCTGCGCGTTCGCGCGTCAAGGCGCCGGCCTCCTCCAACTCGGAAACAATCCTGTGCACCGCCCGCTCAGTAATGCCTACGGTCTGAGCAATATCACGAAGTGTTAAATCGGCATTGCCTGCCAGACACACCATGACATGGGTGTGGTTGCTTAGAAAAGTCCAGCCGGGAACCGCCTGCGCATCACCCGCCATTCGAGCACCCTGCTTGACAGCGCCATAATATAACTGATATATTATTCATGTATTTCATTTCATGTATAGGAAATCATTTATGGAAACTCAACTGTCTTCATTTTCACATGTTTCGGAACAACCTGCATTACTGATACCCGTTGCTGAAGGGGATGGTATTGGCCCGGAAATCATGTCGGCCACACTTGCAATCCTGAAAGCGGCCGACCCGAAGCTCGACTTCAAAAAAGTCACAGTTGGCCTGAAAGCGTATGAAAGCGGGCTGATGTCCGGAATTGGCGACGACACCTGGGACGCCATAAAGACCCATAACGTCATTCTCAAAGGCCCGATCACGACGCCCCAGGGCGGTGGCTACAAGAGCGTAAACGTAACATTACGCAAGACCCTGGGTCTCTATGCCAACTTACGGCCATGCGTTTCGTACCATCCCTATGTTTCTGCATTACAGCCAAAAATGGATGTGGTAATCATTCGCGAAAATGAAGAAGATACCTATGCCGGGATCGAGCACCGCCAAAGCGCCGAAGTCTATCAGTGCCTTAAGCTGATCACCCGACCCGGTTGCGAGCGCATTGTGCGATATGCCTTTGAATATGCGCGTGCGCACGGAAGGAAAAAGGTAACCTGCATGTCGAAAGACAACATAATGAAATTGACTGACGGTCTTTTTCATAAGGTCTTTGATGATATTGCATTGCAGTACCCTGAAATTGAGAACAACCACATGATCATCGATATTGGAACGGCTCGAATTGCCAGCCGCCCTACTGATTTCGATGTAGTCGTAACGCTAAATCTCTATGGCGATATTCTTTCGGATGTGGCTGCGGAAGTCGCCGGATCAATTGGTTTGGCCGGCTCGTCAAATATTGGCCATGATTGCGCCATGTTCGAAGCGGTTCATGGCTCTGCGCCCGATATTGCCGGGCTCGACATCGCCAACCCCTCGGGTTTGCTGCTGTCGTCGGTCATGATGTTGGTGCATTTAGGACGCGCAAAACCAGCCTCCCATATCCACAATGCCTGGCTGAAGGTGCTTGAGGAAGGCCTGCATACTGCAGATATCTACAAGCCGGGAATCAGCCGAAAGAAATTGGGTACTCGCGCTTTCGCCGAAGCCATAATTGAAAGATTAGGGCAAACGCCGGAAAAAATAGCTGCTGTTGAATACCCCGAATACGAACCCGTATCCTTGATTCACCCGGAAGTGAATACAGCAGCGTCATCGACGGTCAATAAAACCCTGATGGGTGTTGATGTGTTTTTGAACTGGGATGATTACGGTCGAGATCCCGAAGTACTAGGCTCGAATCTAAAGACACTGGCGGGGCCGGAGTTCCACTTGGCTTTGATAACCAACCGTGGCGTGAAAGTCTGGCCAAACGGCAACCCGCAAACATTGCGAACGGACCATTGGCGGTGTCGCTTTCCCTTGGCAGAATCGCACAGCGATTCTCGTGCAATATCAATGTTGTTAATGCGCTTGGCAGATGCCGGTTTTGATGCCGTGAAAACCGAAAATCTCTATGAATTCGATGGGGTGCGAGGATATTCACAGGCCCAAGGCGAATAACCGCCATGACTACGTATGCAATGCATTGTCTCTGCCGAAAATCTTTGCGCTAATAGTCGTACGTCATATTATTGCAGGTTTGCTATGAAACGCTTCATTCTGCTCTGTGCTCTATTGGCCTTCGGTTCCTTGGCGGATGCAAGGCTTTCTGTGGGAGACCCTTCACCGTTCCGCTTGGGTAAAAACGCCAAAACCGGTGATGAAGTCATACTTATGGATTACGCCGGAAAAATCACCGTTGTGCATTTCT
>JAHEBG010000256.1 GCA_024642445.1 Gammaproteobacteria bacterium
ACAATTGTCCGGGCTTACGTTGCGAAAAAGCGATGGCACAAGCGTACCGCTACTGTCGGTAGTAAATGTCCAGATCGTGAAGAGTGACTCGCAGATTTTCCGTCAAGACCGCAAAACCTCGGTGGCCATTAAAGCCAATAAGGCCGATGGCGTGACCCAGGAGCAGGCAATGGCGGCCTTCGGCAAGGTGCTCAAAACCCTGCCGCCGGGCTATTCCTGGAGCGAGGGGCGCGGATTCAATGGCGGTGGAGATGCCGGCGCACAGATGGGATTCAATACAATGATTGCGCTATTGCTCATCATCATTGTGATGGCGGCATTGTTTGAATCGCTATTGTTCCCGTTGGCGATTTTCGCCAGCATTATATTTTCCGCATTGGGTGTGTTTTGGCTGTTCGCCTTGACCGGTACCACCTTCGAAATCATGGCATCCATCGGCATTCTGGTGTTGATGGGGGTGGTTGTGAACAACGGCATCGTGTTGTTCGAACATATCAACAATTTGCGCAGAAACGGCCATGACCGGACTGAAGCGCTGATTCTGGGCTGCAAAGAGCGTCTGCGGCCGATTCTGATGACTATGGGAACCACCATCTTAGGTATGTTGCCGCTTAGTTTCGGCACGACCCAGCTGGGTGGGGGCGGCCCGGCCTATTATCCGATGGCGCGAGCCGTTGTCGGTGGCCTGGCATTCTCAACCATCGTCAGCCTGATTTTCCTGCCTACCATTTATGCCGCATTGGATGATCTGCGAATAAAGACCAGTGGCGTCATTGCACGGGCTAAAGCACGTGCACCGCTGGCGCGTTTCAGCAGTGGCGGTTAAGTGCCGAGTTTGATGAAGAATGCGGCGCCGGCGATCCATACCGCCAGCGCCGTTCCGGCGTTGGTCAAAATGAAATTGACCAGAATGCGAGCAAAGCGGTTCTTCCACCAGCCCGAGATCTGGGTAGTGTCATTTTTCAGTTCCAGCAGGTCCTGGTATGTGGGTTTGCGCAGTTTGGCTTCAACATAGGCCGACACCATCCCCGAACTCAAAGCCGGGTGCAGCGGTGTCAACGGTGATGCGAAAAAGGCGGCAAGGCAGCTAAGCCAGTGGCCTTTGGCTGCAATACAGCCAAGCAAGCCACCGGTGCCGGTGATAACAGCCCATTGCAATAACAACGTGCCGGCCAGTTTCAGACCGCCTTGTTGCATGCCCCAGGCAAAACCACCGATCAGAAACAGTGCCAAGAATAGGCTGAACCAAGGAATCGATGACTTCGCAGGAATGCTATCCAGCTGTTCAATGACATTGGGCTCCCTGTTGAGAGGGTCCTGCAATGCCTGTTCCAGGCCTGCCAGATGGCCTGCGCCAACAACAGCCAAAACCCGTTTAGCGTTTCCCGCATGGGACAGTTGCAACAGTTTCGCGGCCATGTAACGGTCGCGTTCGGCAATGAGTGCTTCGAACAGCGGAGGCGTCTGACGTGCAAACTCACCAAAGCTGGATTCCAGCATATCGCCTTGTTTCAGGCGTTCGATTTCTTCCTCACCGATTTCATCCGAGCTGATCAATCCCGCGCCAAGCTCCGCCGTCAACCGACTGCGTTGCAGCCAGCCCAAAGCGCTCCAGGCCCGCTTCAAAGTGGTGCCGGCATCGCGATCGATTAACACTAGCTCAAGCCCGGCTTGTGCGGCATCGTTGGCAGCAGCTTTCAATTCCGCGCCCGGCTCCACGCCCAGTTGTTCGGCCAGGCGCCGTTGGTACGCTGCCAACGACAAATTTGCGGCCACCAGACCGATTTTTTCTTCGCGGATGATTTGAAAGATATCCAGCTTGTACAGTGCATCGGGTTGTGTCAGCTGCCGGTGACGATTGGCGTCCAACTCAACGGCAACCGTATCAAATCCGCCCTCGGATATGGCCATTTGCACTGCGTCGATGCTTTTCTGCGAGACATGTGCCGTGCCCAACAAGGTATATTCAATGCCATTTACGGTGCAGACTTTGACAGGCTGGCCGAGATCATCCAATGCCTTCATCGCATCAATCCCGGTAACGTTTCAGAAGGTCACCGTAGGCATCGATACGCCGATCGCGCAGGAATGGCCAAATGCGCCGCACGTGTTCGCTGCGCGCCATGTCCAGGTTGGCGTAAAGAATTTCAGGGTTATCGGTTCCGGCCTCAGCAAGGAACTCGCCCTGCGGTCCGAGTGCATGCGAACTGCCCCAGAATTGAATGCCGCTGGCACCGATAGGGGAGGCTTCGAAACCGGTACGGTTGCAGCTCAGCACTGGAATGCCATTGGCAACCGCATGGCCACGATGGCTGAGCAGCCAAGCTTCACGCTGCCGTTGTTTCTCGTCCTGGCTGTCGTCGGGGTCCCAGCCGATGGCGGTGGGGTAAACCAACACTTCCGCACCAGCCAAAGCCATCAGGCGCGCAGCTTCCGGGTACCATTGGTCCCAACATACCAACACGCCGATTTTACCGACACTGGTTTGTATCGGTTCAAAGCCAAGATCGCCCGGCGTGAAATAGAATTTTTCATAAAATCCCGGGTCGTCCGGTATATGCATTTTGCGGTACTTGCCGAGCAAGCGTCCGTCGGCTTCGAATACCACCGCGGTGTTGTGGTAAAGGCCAGCGGCCCTTCGCTCGAAAAGCGAAGCAATCATTACCACACCGTGCTCGGCAGCCAATGCCGATAAGCGATCTGTACTCGGGCCGGGGATGGCTTCGGCACGGTCGAACTCGGCACTGGATTCATGCTGGCAGAAATACGCGCCGTTATGCAATTCCTGAAGCAGAACCAAACGCGCACCTGCTGCTGCGGCTTGTGCCACGCGCTCTGCGATCACGCACAGGTTGGCATCGGCCGAGCCGTGGTTGATTTCCTGAATTAGGGCGGCTTTCAAAGGTGTTGAAGTCATTTCAGAAGTCCTTGCGGGAGTTGCATGGTGCAGCAGTGCAGGCTGCCATTCTGCCAGATAAGGTCGCGGCAGGGTACGCCAACAATTTCGCGACCGGGAAAGGCCTGTTG
>JAHEBG010000257.1 GCA_024642445.1 Gammaproteobacteria bacterium
AACCGTTGTTAATGTAAGGTTGAAAATTTCAGGCTGACAGAAGATTTGCGAGCCGTATGAATGCGCTGACCGGCAGTTGTTCCGCGCGTGATTCGGGTTTTATATCAACGGCTTGCATCTGCTCACTGGTGCACAGCTTGCTCAGTGCATTGCGCAGGGTTTTCCGGCGTTGGCCAAACGCATCGCGTACCACGGCAGCAAACATGGCAGAATCATGAATTCCTACGGTATCGGCAGGGCGCGGAATCAGTCGAACCACCGCCGAGTCGACTTTAGGCGGTGGATTAAAGCTATGCGGCGGCACATCGAACAGAGGAATCACTTCGCACAGGGCTTGTAAGGTCACGCTCAGTCGCCCGTAGACTTTGCTACCGGGTTCCGCGGCCATCCGATCTACCACTTCTTTCTGCAACATGAAATGCATGTCACGGATTTTCTGGCAGTGCGAAAGCACATGAAACAAGATGGGTGTGGAAATATTGTAGGGCAGGTTGCCTATCAGGCGGATGGCCTGATCGGCACCGAGTTTGTTGAAGTCGACCTGCAGGACATCCTTGTGTACGATGGTCAGTTCACCCAAGCCATGTGCGGCCTCGCTGAGCGGCGTAATTAGGTCGCGGTCGAATTCGATGACGGTCAGATGGCCGTGTTTTTTCAATAAAGGAAAAGTAATGGCGCCTTGTCCGGGTCCGATCTCCACCAAAAGATCGCCCGGTTTCGGGTCGAGCGCGTGCACAATCTGTTCGATGATGTTGCGGTCGGTAAGAAAATGTTGACCCAAATTCTTCTTTGGTGGCGCTTTGAAATGGCTCATGGATGCATCTCTTGTTCGGCCAGCCGGCAACACAGTTGTATGGCCTGCCACAGACTTTCGTCGCTTGCCAAACCCGTGCCAGCCAAATCCAGAGCGGTGCCGTGATCGACGGCAACCCGCGGATAGGGTAACCCCAGTGTGATGTTTACCGCTTTCTCGAACCCGGAATATTTGAGTACCGGCAAGCCTTGGTCGTGGTACATGGCCAGTACCGCATCGGTGTCAGACAGAGTTGCCGGCAGAAATGCGGTGTCGGCCGGCAGCGGACCTTCCAGCTGGAAACCCTCGCGCCTTAAGCGATTCATAACCGGCATGAGAATTTCGGTTTCTTCATGGCCAAGAACGCCTTGTTCGCCGGCGTGAGGATTCAAGCCAAGAACGCGGATACGCGGGCTGGAAAGCTTGAAGCGAAACTTAAGGTCGTGCCACAAGATCCGTAACGTGGTTTCCAATGATGCTTCAGTAATGGCATCGGCAACCTGGCGCAGCGGCAGGTGGGTTGTTGCCAGTGCAACCCGTACATACTGATTTGCCAGCATCATCACTACCGGCACGCCGGCCTGTTCGGCCAGAAGTTCTGTGGTTCCGGTATAGGCGATGCCGGCCGCGTTCACTGCCGCTTTATGCACGGGCCCGGTAATCAAACCTTGGTATTCACCCTTCAAGCAGGCAGCACCGGCGGCATTCAGTGCAGCAATCACTTGCGCGGAGTTTTCCGGCAGCAATTGCCCGGGATGTGAGGGCTGCGGCAAAGCAAACGCCTCAACTGCCAATTCTGAAATGCCGCATTCGGCAGTGGCCGATTTGCATTGCAAGGGCAGCCCCATGCGAACTGCGGCATCCATCAGCGTTTCGGGGTCAGCCAGCACGGTTACATCACAGGGCAGAGCCCTTTGCGCAATCTTTACGCATAATTCCGGGCCAATTCCGGCAGGCTCGCCAACTACCAATGCAAGGCGTGGCCTGCCTGCCATTACGATTCAATCAGGCGCGACTCAACGAAGGCTTCAGCACGCAGTTGACGCAGGAAGCGCTCGTATTCTTCTTCAGCTTTGCGTTGACCGATGGTTTCGCGGGCTTGTTTGCGTTTGTTCTCGGCATTGGCATCCTGTGTGCGTTTGCCCAAGCGTTTTAGAATCATGAAGCCGGCATCGGTCTGCATGATGGGAGAAAACTCACCGTCTTTTAGCAATACCACCTGACTGCCAACCTGCGTTCCCCACTGATTTTGATTGAACCAATCAAGGACGCCACCGTTGCTGGCATTCATGTCTTCAGAAGAGAATTGCTTGGCCAGAACGGCCATGTCTTCGCCTTTGTTCAGGCGCGCAAGCAGTTCTTCTGCGCGCTGACGCGCCACTTCTTCGCCACCCACGGAAACCGGATCGATCAGAATGGCCTGGGCCCGGTACTCGTCGATGACGTTTTCCTGAGGATCACGCAACTCTGCCAGCTGAATCAGCTGATAGCCACTGGTGCCGCGCACCGGTTCGGTGATGTCACCCGGCTTCATCTGAGACAGCATACTGATGTATTGCGGTGGAATCGAATCCATGGTGCGCCAACCGATGACACCACCATCCAAGGCGTTCTGGGCATCGGAATAACGAATCGCCGCAGCTTGGAAGGTCATTTGCCCCTTACTGATCAAATCTCGAATGCCATCGATTTTCTTTTTCGCCGTGGCCACTTGCTCTACCGTAGGATTTTCGGGCGTTGCCACCAAAATGTTGGCCAGAAGGATTTCCGGGCCGCTGGCTTGTTGGCTGGCCACGAATTGATCGACTTCATTGTCGCTGACCTGAACCCGACTTTGAACGTAGCTTTGGCGCAAGCGTTGCTGCATCAGTTCGTCGCGCAAGGTGTTTCGGTACTCTTCAAAACCCAGGCCGTCTTGCAACAGCCGTTGTTGGAATTGCTCCATAGTCATTTTGTTTGAGCTGGAAATGTTCTGAATGACTTGATTGAGTTCAGCATCCGAAACCCGAACACCGATTTCCTTGGCGCGGTTGACTTGCAAGCGCTGAATGATAAGGCGCTCAAGCACTTGTTTCTGCAGGATGTATTCCGGAGGAAGTTGACCTTCCTGTTTGGCATACTGGGCTTTGATGTTGCTGACAGCTTTTTCCAGCTCACTGCGTAAAATGACGTCTTCATCGATGACTGCAATGATGCTGTCGATAGCCACGGAGGGCTGGGTGTTCTGTGCCCG
>JAHEBG010000258.1 GCA_024642445.1 Gammaproteobacteria bacterium
TCGAAAGCCAATTCCATATGGCCGCTGGGCGCATCATCGAAACCAAAGGCTTCCAGTGCCCGTACGATCTTTACCCCCGGTGTGGCCATCGGCACCAACACCATGCTGTGCCGGGAATGGCGGTCGCCATCGGCGTTGGTAACGCCCATCACAATCAGCAGTTCACAGCGAGGATCGCCGGCTCCGGTAATCCACCACTTCCGCCCGTTCAGTACATAGTCGTTACCGTCGCGCTCGATGCGCAATGCGATATTGGTGGCATCGGAGCTGGCTACATCGGGCTCGGTCATGGCAAACGCCGAGCGGCTTCGGCCTTCAAGCAACGGTTGCAACCAACGCTGTTGTTGCTCGGGCGTTGCGAAATGTGCCAGTACTTCCATGTTGCCGGTGTCCGGCGCATTGCAGTTGAATACCTCGGAAGCCCAGAGCACACGGCCCATGCATTCCGCCAACGGCGCATAATCTCTGTTGCTAAGGCCGGCGCCGTGCTGTGCATCGGGTAAGAACAGATTCCATAAGCCTTCTTTATGGGCATGCGCTTTCAGTGCCTCTATCTTCGGACAGGGCTGCCAACGCGTAGCAGGGTTTGACTGCCAGTCTGCAACTTCCGCTTCTGCAGGAAGTACATGGCTTTGCATGAAGGCCTCAAGACGGGCCAGAAGTTCTGATGCGGTGTTTTTTGGCATGGTATTCAGACCGGGCTCGATACATTTCGAACCTTCACTATAGGGGAATAAGCCATTGCCTCCAAGAGTTGCCTGCCTTTGCATGCCCTAACTTGCGATTTTTAGTGGAACCCTTATGATGCTGTTAAGTTCCGTAATTACGGATTAATATCATTCAGAGACAGAAACCAGGGGGCGCCTCAATGCACAGAAATACCGTTCTTTCATTTGTTATTACACTGATGTTATCCATGCCGGTTTTCGCCAAAGGCGAGGCGCAATGGAAAGTCGCCGGTGATGCCTACAAGTCGAATAAAAATGCTGTTTCGGTTGGCACCATTGCGTTGGGCGCGGTAAACGTTGATGTAGGCATTCATTTGGAGCGGCTGACATTGATTTCAGGCGAGGGTCATGGTGGCAAGAAGGCGGCTTCCACCGGGCTTGCTTTGGGCCTCAGCTTGATGGGCGTGGGCGGCGTCGATACTGCATCTCGGGAGCCCTTGGAAGAGCATTTGACCCAGGACGATGCCCGTCGGATTGCCGATGAAATCGAACAGATCGTACAGGACAGATTTTCGGCGCTACCAAACATCAAAGTGGTGGCCGGAGAGGCAGTGACCGGAGCACCTTGGTATGCGGGCTTGGGTGGCAACACCGAGGTGAAGCAGGACAAAATGGCCTTCTCCGAAGGGCGGTTCTCTCCGGATTATTATTTTGGCTATTACTCAGTACCGGCAGCAGGTTACCGTTACCGCCCGGCACCGAAATTTTCCTTCGGCGATAAAACATTTTCCCCGGTGGTTCGCAGCAACACCGGTGCCGACGTCACGGCGACGGTAAACGTGTTCCTGGTCAATACCCGTAAAGATTTCCGTATCCATCAAATGACGGTTTCACTGTACGGCATTGCCTGGCCCGGCCAGAAAAACGGCGATACGCCCACGTACAGTTTGAACTTGAATGATGCCGGCGCTGTTGGCGTACCTGTCACCAAGGGCGAGCATAAAGACAATTACGCACATTGGCAGGCACTACGTCCACTGTTTGAAGCCAAAGTGGCTGAAGCCGTGCAGCTGATTCAGCGCGGGGTTCCAATGGCTGCCGCTGCGCCCGTTGCAGGCGGCCGCTAAGGCTTTCAGGGCGACTGCCGGCTTAGGTTTTTCCAGTACGCCAGACCCAACGCGCGCGCCTTCTGGATATTGCGCTCGGGGATGGCGTCAACATCGGGATAGCTGTCCACGGCCGTGTCCAGACTGGATTCGCGCAACAGGTGCAGCATCGGCCAAGGGCTTCGGTTGGTGAAGTTGGCGGCATCGTCATTTCCGCTGTCGGCGAAACAATAGGCCGGATGGAAACTGGCTACTTGATATACGCCTTCGTAGCCGTGCAGGGCGAGGGCATCCTCGGCCAGTGCTGTGAGGGCTAGATAATCCATAAAATCCTCAAAACCCTGGCTTAGTACCAGCAGTGTGGTCTCGGTTTCGGCATGCGAATCCAGAAAAGTACATTCCTGCAGCAGATGCTCCAATGCCATGTGCGTATCTGCGCTCGCATCGGACACAAAACGCACGGCATTCCTGCGCAGTTCGCGCTTGGCAAACGGACAGAAATTGTGTGCCACCACCACTTGTTCAACCCACCGTTGGCAGTCGGCAATAGCGGTATCCTTATTCATCGTGCGCCATACCCAATCAGCAAAAGTGCAACAGCAGCCGGTAAGGCCTGTATGAACCAGATGCGGCGATTGGCCGTGGCGCCACCGTAAATTCCAGCTACCAGCACACAGCCAAGAAAGAAAACGCACAGAGCCTGCCCCTTTTCGGCTGAGCTTAAGCCCCAAATCAGGCCAGCAGAAAGAAATCCATTGTACAGACCCTGATTGGCAGCAAGCACCTTCGACGCAGCGGCAGACTCAGGGTTCAATCCGAAGATTCGCATACCCAGGGGCTTGTCCCAGAAAAACATTTCCAGCACCAGAAAATACAGATGCAACAATGCAATGGCGACAATCAACCATTGGGCAATCAGATTCATGGCTGTTCCTTGCTGCAGGCGGGTGTTGTGTAGATTACACCGATGCTTCTACGCAGACCATATCTCTGCCCAGGCGTTTGGCGTGACGCATGGCGGCTTTCGCGCGTTTGCTGACATCAGCTAGATCCAGATCCGTGTGTTTTGCCAACGACACTCCAAGACTGGCGCGCACGGTCAACTTCTTGTCGCCGAGTGCAAACGGTGTTTCCAACAGTGCTTTGCGAAGACGCTCTGCGGCAACGGTCGCATTTTCCAAGGTGGTTTGTGGAATAAAGACAAGAAATTCATCGCCTTCAATGTGCGACAAGGT
>JAHEBG010000259.1 GCA_024642445.1 Gammaproteobacteria bacterium
CAATATTGCTGAAATCATCGCCACGCGAACTGAAACCACCCGCATCATGTCCCTGTTATTGGGTGCTGTAGCGAGTATTTCCCTATTGGTCGGCGGTATCGGCATCATGAACATCATGC
Organism: Gammaproteobacteria bacterium; assembly: GCA_024642445.1. GTDB lineage: Bacteria > Pseudomonadota > Gammaproteobacteria > Xanthomonadales > Xanthomonadaceae > Arenimonas. Next base: position 120 of record JAHEBG010000259.1, read on the forward strand.
TGGTCTCGGTAACCGAGCGTATCCGTGAGATTGGATTGCGCATGGCTGTGGGCGCCGGCCCGAAGGAAATTCAGCGTCAATTCCTGATGGAAGCCATGCTGATTTCTGTAGGCGGAGGTTTGATTGGTATTGCCTTGGGGGTGGGGTTCTCGCTGCTAACCGAACAAATCGGCGCACTGCCGGTGGCGCTGAATTGGAAAGTGATCTCGCTGGCCGCCATTTGCTCCATGGCTACCGGTCTATTTTTCGGCATTTACCCGGCGCGCAAAGCCTCCCAGCTTGACCCCATCGAAGCGCTGCGCCACCAAGGCTGATTGCCCAGAGCCCTGTGCATGCCTTTAGGGGTAGAATGAAGGCATTGTAATAGTACAGGGCAGGCTTGATGTCGTCTGAAACCAATAAGGCAGCGCGCAAAACAGCGTTGGTCATTCACGGAGGTGCGGGGGTTATGCCGCGCACCGACACATCCCCTGAAAAACAGGCGGAAATCGAAGCGGCGCTGAACAGCGCTTTGGATGCCGGAAATGCCGTGCTTTCAGTGGGCGGCACGGCAAGGCAGGCAGTAATTGCCGCCATTTGCGTCTTGGAAAACAACCCCTTGTTCAACGCCGGTTTCGGTTCGGTGTTCACAGCTGAAGGCGGACATGAACTGGATGCTTCGCTGATGGAAGGCCATACCCGGAAAGCCGGTGCGGTTTCCGGCGTGCGTACGGTGAAAAACCCTATTTGTCTGGCGGAAGCGGTCATGCAGAATTCGCCGCATGTCATGTTGTCCGGTGCCGGCGCCGAGACCTTTGCCGATACCCAAAGCTGCATAGAACGGGTAGCTCCGGACTACTTCAGTACGCCGCATCGTTTGCAGCAACTTCAACAAACGCAGACCTATGAGCGCGAATCGGCCTCGCAGGATTTGAAAGGAAAGTACTTCGGTACCGTTGGTGCCGTGGCGTTGGATAGCCATGGGCACATCGCTGCCGGTACCTCTACCGGCGGCATGACCAATAAGCGCTGGAGCCGTGTTGGCGATTCGCCAATTATCGGTGCCGGCACCTATGCCACGGAGCTCTGCGGCGTTTCCGGCACCGGCTGGGGCGAATACTTCATCCGCGCAGCCGTAGCACACGATATCTGCGCACGTATGCATTACAAAGGCGATACCTTGGCGCAGGCGGCAGACGCGGTATTGTTGCAGGTGGTGCCCGATATGGGCGGGGATGGCGGTGCCATAGCGTTGGATAAAGACGGCAATATTGCCATGCCTTTCAATACCGAAGGCATGTACCGCGGCTGGATCCATCCGGATGGCAGCCGGGGTGTGGCGATTTTCAAGGAATAATTCAGAATGCAAAGACAGGAGATGGCATGAGCGACATTCTCATCGGTAAAGGCGATATACAAGTTTCCCTATTGGCCAAATACGGAAACCGCCACGGCTTGGTGGCCGGCGCCACCGGCACCGGAAAATCGGTCAGCCTTATGGTACTGGCCGAAGGCTTTTCGCGAATGGGCGTGCCGGTATTCATGGCCGATGTTAAAGGCGATATCGCCGGATTGGCGGCGGCAGGAACGCCCAGTGAAAAGCTTCAGGAGCGTGTTACGCGTATCGGTATTGAGGGCTACAGCAATGAAGCCAGTCCGGTAACATTCTGGGATTTGTACGGTAAGAAAGGTCACCCGGTTCGTACCACCGTTTCCGAGTTCGGCCCGAACCTTTTCTCACGGGTGCTCGAGCTCAACGAAACCCAATCCGGCGTTCTTGATATCGCTTTCAAACTGGCCGATGACCAAGGTCTGCTTCTGCTTGATCTTGAAGATCTTCGTGCAATTCTTACCCATGTGGCGGAAAATAAAACCGCGATTTCCAGCCAATACGGCTTGGTTTCGCCAACGTCGGTGGCGGCCATTCAGCGCGCGCTGTTGCGCCTAGAACAGCAGGGCGGTGAACATTTCTTCGGCGAGCCGGCGTTACAGTTGTCCGATATCATGCAAAGGCACCCTTCTGGCCGAGGCATGATCAACCTGCTAACGGCGGATCAGCTCATTCTGCAGCCGCGGCTGTATTCCAGCTTCCTGCTCTGGTTGCTTTCCGAGCTATTTGAAACCTTGCCGGAAGTGGGTGATCTCGAGCAACCGAAGCTGGTGTTCTTCTTCGATGAAGCCCATCTGTTGTTCGACGACATCCAGCCGGCCTTGTTACAGCGGGTCGAGCAGGTGGTTCGTCTGATCCGATCGAAAGGTGTGGGCGTGTATTTCTGTTCGCAGAATCCCGATGATATTCCCGATAACGTGCTGGGCCAACTGGGCAACCGCATTCAGCATGCACTGCGCGCCTATACGCCGCGTGATCAAAAAGCGGTGCGCACGGCAGCGGAAACGTTCGTACCTAATCCAAAAATCGATGTCGCCAAGGTCATTTCGGAGTTGGCGGTGGGTGAAGCATTGGTTTCAACATTGCAGGAAAAAGGCATTCCGATGCCGGTGGAACGCACCATCATCTGCCCGCCGCGCTGCCGCATGGGTTCAATTACCGACGCCGAGCGCCAAGCAGTTCTGGCGCAGAGCCTCTTGGGAATGAAATACGACCAAGGCATCAACCGTGAATCCGCCTATGAAGTGCTGAATAAACGGGTGCAAGTCGCCGCCAGTGCCGCGGCAGAACAGAATGAGGTCAAATCAGCGCCCGCCAATGAAAAACCAGAGAAGGAACAGAAAGAAGAGCCGGGGTTCCTTAAGGAGTTATTGTTTGGTAACGGGCGACGCCAGGGCGTGATTGAAACCGAAGCCAAATACCAGGCACGGAAGTTCCTGCGCGGCATGCTGGGCAGTTTGCTGGGCAGGCGTCGTCGCTGAATCGGCCGCAAGTATCGGTGCTTTATGTCAAAATA
>JAHEBG010000260.1 GCA_024642445.1 Gammaproteobacteria bacterium
AGGTGCTGGAAGAAGGCATTACCGAAGCGGGCGCATTCTCCAGCTGGCTGGCGGCCGCCACCAGTTACTCCACCAACAACCAACCGATGTTGCCGTTTTATATTTTTTACTCGATGTTCGGATTCCAGCGTATCGGCGATTCCGCCTGGCAAGCTGCCGATATGCGCGCACGGGGCTTCCTGCTGGGTGCCACTGCCGGCCGTACCACATTGAACGGCGAAGGCTTGCAGCATGAAGATGGCCACTCACACTTGCTGGCCGGTGCGGTGCCGAACTGCCGTTCGTACGATCCCACCTTCGGTTACGAAGTGACCGTGATTGTGCAAGAAGGCATGCAGCGTATGTTGCACGAACAACGCGACGAGTACTACTACATCACCCTGATGAACGAAAATTACCCGATGCCGGAAATGCCGGAAGGCAGCCGAGATGGCATTCTGAAAGGGATGTACCTGTTCCAAGATGCCGGCAAAGCCAAAAAAGGCGAGTTGCGCGTGCAGTTGTTGGGTTCGGGTACCATTTTGCGTGAAGCCATCGCGGCGGCCGAGTTACTCGACAAGGATTTCGGCGTTACTGCCGATATCTGGTCCTGCCCGAGCTTCAACGAGCTGCGTCGCGACGGCTTCGATGCCGAGCGCTGGAATCGATTGCATCCGGAAAGCGAGCAACGCATATCGCATGTGGAGCAGTGCCTGAAGGGTCGCCAAGGCCCGGCCATCGCCGCCACCGATTATGTGCGAGCCTTTGCTGACCAGATCCGTGCGTTCGTGCCAATGCACTACACTGTATTGGGTACCGACGGCTTTGGCCGCTCGGATACCCGTAGCAATTTGCGCCGGTTCTTTGAAGTAGACCGTTTCTACATTGCGCATGCCGCCATTGCCGCTTTGGCAGCGGAAGGCAAGATGAGCGCCAGCGATGTGGCGCGCGCCTTGAAAACCTACAACATCGATGCTGAAAAAGCCAACCCCGTTGGCGTTTAATCCAAACCTAAAAGGATCTCCATGAAAACCGGATTCGTCCCCCTGCTGGCTTTTGTAGTTTCCAGTGCCGCGCTTGCCGCCGACACACCTCGTTTTGACCCCGAGCGCCTGTCGGCACATGTCAAAGAATTGTCCTCCGATGCCTACGAGGGCCGTGGCCCCAATACGCCTGGTGAAGACAAAACCGTGGCCTACTTGATTGCACAATTCAAGGCTGCCGGCTTGCAGCCGGGCGGAGAAATCAAAGACGGCAAACGCCAGTGGACGCAGGACGTGCCATTGGGGCGTTTCGAAATGAATGGGCCGGTCAATGCTTCGGTAGCGTTTCAAGGCAAGCAGCGCAAGTTGCTGCAAGGCAATGAGATTGCCATTCGTGCCGCCATGAACGGCGAAACCGCCATTCGTATCAAAAATGCCCCGTTGGTGTTTGTGGGCTATGGCGTGAAAGCACCCGAGCGCAACTGGGACGACTTCAAAGGCGTGGATTTGAAAGGCAAGATTGCCGTGGTGTTGGTCAACGATCCGGATTTTGAAACCGGTCAAGGCGAATTCGGTGGCAAGGCCATGACCTATTACGGCCGTTGGACCTACAAATTTGAAGAAATGGCACGCCAAGGCGCCTTGGGCACATTAATTGTCCATGAAACTGCACCCGCATCGTACGGCTGGGCTACGGTGAAAAATTCCAATACCAATGTCATGTTCGATATTGTTCGTCAGCAGCCGGCCCTGGCGCACGCGCCTCTGGAAGCTTGGGTTCAGCGCGATTTTGCCATTCGAATGATGGGAGGCACTGAAAAATCCTTCAATGCTTTGAAGAAAGCGGCGCAGAGTCGTAACTTCAAGCCGGTAACATTGAAAGGCATCACTTTTTCGGCGGATTACCAAATCAAATCGCAGGTCATTGTTTCAAAAAATGTCATTGCTCGCTTGGAAGGCAGCAGAAACCCGAAAAACACCGTTATGTATAGCGGGCATTGGGATCACTTGGGCGTTGGCCAGCCCGATGCCAAGGGCGACACCATATACAACGGTGCGGTGGACAACGCTACCGGCATTGCCGCATTGTTGGAAATGGCGCGCGCATACGGTAAAGCCCCCAAAACCCATCGCTCTGTGGTGTTCATGGCCGTTACGGCGGAAGAGAAAGGTCTATTGGGCACCGAATACTATGCGCAAAACCCGGTGTACCCTTTGGCCAAAACCGTGGCAATGATCAATACCGATGCCTTAAGCCCGGAAGGGATTGCGAACAATTTCAGCACGTCCGGCAATGCCAAATTGGATCTACTCGACCGGCTCATTAACACCGCCGCCGAGTGGCAGATGACATACACCCCCGATCCAAGACCTGAAGCCGGATCTTTCTTTCGATCCGATCACTTCCCGATGGCCAAGCGCGGCGTACCGGCCATATCATTTGGCAGCGGCGACGATTGGAAAGAGGGTGGAACGTCTGCAGGCAAAGCAGCAAAAGCGGCATATACCAGTGTGCGCTACCATCAGCCGGCCGACGAGTGGCAGGCCGAATGGAGCTTTGCCGGCATGAGCCGCGATTTGGAAGTGCTGTACAAATTGGGGCGCGATCTGGCCAACAGTAACGACTGGCCGAATTGGTCGGAAGATTCCGAGTTCCGTGCCGCACGCGACCAAAGCAAAGCCGAGCGCAAAAGTGAGTAATTGGGCAGCATGAAGCTGGTCAAACTTTTGGCCAATTTGGGATACGGGTCACGCAAAGACGTGACCCGTTTGATTAAAAACGGATGGTTGACACGCCGAGACGGGTCAACGGTTGGGCTCGATGACAGCTTTCAACACGAAGATCTTTTGGTGGATGATGAGCCGCTGGATCCGCCACAGGGAATGCTGATTCTTTTGAACAAGCCGGTGGGCTATACCTGTTCCACCAAGGATCCCGGTCGCGTGGTCTACGATTTATTGCCGGAACGTTTCCGGTTCCGAAGCCCGGTGCTCAGTACCGTGGGCCGGCTTGACCGCGATACCTCCGGACTGTTGA
>JAHEBG010000015.1 GCA_024642445.1 Gammaproteobacteria bacterium
CTGCGGTTCCGGCCACCTATTCCGAGATGTTGTCCGAGGGACAGTTGAGCAGCATCAACGACCCTGCGCTACGAGACGCCTTGGCTGCCTACGATCGCCTATCAGGCGTCGCCTCACAGGTATCCAGAAACGTCAGCGATTTCAAGTACGCAAATGATCCCGTGCTGTATCGTCATTTCGTGGTGAACGTGGTGGTGGACGAGAGCAAGCTGTCCCGGATACGAGACGAAGTCGTTTCATTCAATATTGAAGCCATGAGGAAAGACCCACAATTCGCCACTACCATCACCTTGCTTCGAAGGAATGGCCTGAATTCATGGGAGCAGAGAAAGCTACAGATGCAGTTGGTTGAAAAAATAATAAAATTGCTTGATCAGGAGAACGCACGATGATCCTGCGCCGCTTATCGCAATCCCTGAAACAACAAAGCTGGACGGCGATCTGGATCGAGTTCGTTTTGCTGGTGGTCGGTGTTTTTTTGGGTATTCAGGTGGCGAATTGGAACGAGCAACGTGTTGAGGACTCTCGAGCTAGGGCCTACTTGGTCCGCCTGCAACGCGACTTCAATACGGACCTGCAGTCTATTCAGCGCCGTGAAGAGTACTGGGGCAAGGTCGTCAACTACGGCAAACAGGCCATCCACTACGTCGAAACCGGGGAGCGAGTAGACGGATCGGCGTGGAAGACGGTGCTCGCGTTCTACCAAGCCAGCCAGATTTTTCAATGGTTTCCCGCAGATGCAACTTATCAAGAAATGCGCAGCAGCGGCGAATTGGGCTTGATCCGCGATCAAACTCTGCGCGATGCGATGTCGAGACACTATGCCGGAACCGCCTCAGCTGCCTACCTGTACGCCTTTCAGCCGGAATATCGCAAGATTGTGCGTGGGCTGACACCACAGCTTGTTGCCGATTACATCTGGGCGAAGTGCGTGCGAACGCTGAGTCCTGACCAACAGTATCTGCTCGAATGCGATCCGCCGATCTCGGATGCCGAAGCGCAAGCGGTGCTCGACGTCTATCTACGCGACCCAAGACTCTTGCCGGAGTTGCGGTTCTGGGTCGCCAACCAAGGCGTAGCTTTGAATATCAAATACTACAAACCAATCTTGCGCGACTTGCTGGCGCGCGCGAAAGCGGAGGCTAAGCCATGATTGCCAAGGAAGCTCCATGACAACCCCGCAAAACGACATTCAGGCCATTACGCTGGCATCGGAAACCCCGCGCCGCTCACGCTGGCAACGTTTCTCGCCCTCGATGGGCTGGAAGGCGTTCTGGAGTGAAATCATCATCGTGGTACTCGGCGTGGTGATTGCGCTGGCCGCCAATGAAGCGGTGCAGGACTGGAGCTGGCGCAACAAAGTGAAAGACGGTGAAGCGCGCCTGCAAGGTGATATCGCGTGGGCGTTCTTGTGGGCTGCGGAAAAAGCCGTCAGTCAACCCTGTATTGATGCGCAACTGGCGGCGGCGGGACGCATCGTACTCGAAAGTGGCGACGTACTGAAGCCGATGCCGGTGGTGAGTTCGCTGGATCTGCAATTTGTGGTGCGTATGCCGAATCGGCCCTATCGCTTCCCGGTCTGGGATGCCTTGCTCGCCGATGGTACCGCGTCGCATTTCAGCACGCAGCGGCAGGCGTTTTTTGGCCGCATCAGCGATGGCATGGCGCAGTCACGCACATACGAAGCGGAATCGCGGCGCGTAGGCGGGAACTTGCTGCTGCTGCGCGACCCGATCGCGCTCGACCCTGTCGTCCGTGCGGACCTGCTGACCAACATCAACAACCTGCGATCACTGACGGCCATCGAGGGACTGAACGCCAAGCAACGCATGCGCGTGATCGCCGATGCCAAACTTGCACCGCCGGACAAAGTCGTTGAACGTTTTCTCAATGCCTCTGGCGAAAATCCGAACGGGGCCGATTTCTCCGGCATGCCGCATTTCTGCAAGACCCAGGGCTTTCCCGTCGCGGACTGGCGCGACTACCAGAAGCTGCCAGCCATCAACATTTTCTATCCCGGTGCGGGAGTGGCCAAATGACAACGCCGCAAAACGACATTCAGGCCATTACGCCAGCATCGGAAACCCCGCGTCGCTCACGCTGGCAGCGCTTCTCGCCCTCGATGGGCTGGAAGGCGTTCTGGAGTGAAATCTTGATTGTCGTGCTCGGCGTGGTGATCGCGTTGGCCGCCAATGAAACCGTGGAAGAATGGAGTTGGCAAAACAAGGTGGCGAAGGGTGAGGTGCGCGTGCAAGGCGATGTGGAACAGGCTTTTCTGTGGAGCGCGGAGCAATTTACCACCCAGACCTGTATCGACGCGCAACTGGATCGCCTGGCCGGCAACCTGATGGAGAGCGACAGCACCCTGATACCGGCGCCGCTTTATTCGGAAGCCGTCTCCTTGACAACTCCACGCTACGTCGTGCGCTTGTCCACCCGCCCGTGGCAATTCACGGCATGGGAGGCCTTGCTGGCGGACGGCACGGCGACCCACTTCACCCCACAGTCGCAACAGCTATACGGTTATATCAAGGAAGTTGCCGTTAGGCAGCAAAGCTTCAGGGTCGAATACGACCGTATGAATGGACGTTTGTCGGCCCTGTCCTACCCGATGGCGATGGATGCCGGTGTGCGTAGTGATTTCCTGGTGGACATCGAAACCTTGCGTCGCCAGCGTGTCGCGGGCTCACTTTCCGGCGTGCAGCTGATGTCGCTCGTGGCCGGCGCAGGCATTGCGCCCACGCCGGAATCAGTGGATGCTTTTCTTGAGGCTTCCGGCACGGTGAAATTCTGCAAGGCACACGGCCTGCCGCTGACGGATTGGCGCGACTATCAGAAAGTGAATGCTGGCCAGACGTCCGCCCCAGCGGCACCCAAGTAATTGACAACATCAAGAGATATCACATGATCCTAAGACGTCTGTCGCAATCACTGAAACAACAAAACTGGACGGCCATCTGGATTGAGTTTGTGTTGCTAGTCGCCGGTGTTTTTTTGGGTATTCAGGTGGCGAATTGGAATGCTGCTCAACAGGATAATAAACGCGAGGCCGATTTCATCGAGCGCCTTGAGCGCGACTTCGAAAAGATCGATGCCCGCCTTACAAACAACATCTCGACATGGGATGTGTCGTCTGAGGCATCCGTGAGGCTTTTGGCCGACCTTGAGGCATTCAAGCAGCAAGGCAGTTGGCAGCGATCCAAACCGGAAATCCTTCAAGATCTAGACGATGTAACAGACGGTCGAGTTCCTGCTCCGCGCGCGGCAACTTACGTTGAACTGCTCTCCGCCGGACAACTCGGCATCATACGAAATACCAAGCTCCGCGATGCGCTGCTCGACTACGACATGCAAGTAGGCTATTCGCAGACTGCATATACAGTGTTGATGCAGCGATCAGAACCGCATATGACCAGCATCGTTTCGCATCTAACGTTTGATGGAAACAGGAGTAGGGAGTTAAGCAACAAGCCGATCGGGCCAACCAGTGATAGAGCTTGGTCCGATGTGAATCTGCAAGGGCTTGGGACCGATCCCAAACTGAAAGTTGCGCTGAATATATACGCCATTGCCTCCAACAATCAGATTCGAGTGGCCAAAATGCATCAGGAAAAAGCACGCGCTGTTATGGCCATCCTGAAACCCAATACTCTACCACCTGAAGGCACACAACCATGATCCTTCGCCGCTTCTCACAAGCCCTGAAACAACAAAACTGGACCGCCATCAGCATCGAATTCGTGTTGCTGGTGGCCGGTGTTTTTTTGGGTATTCAGGTGGCGAATTGGAATGAGGCACGAGGCGATCAGCGCGCTTACCGCGATGCCATGACGAGGTTGGCTGAGGAATCAGCCGAAACGCTTCGCTCTACGGCTGAAATACGTACAGTTATCAACGAGATGTTGTCTGATGTGCAACCGGCCATTGAAGTGCTTCGCGCTTGTGAATATGGAACGACCGCCGAAGCGACCGTAAACAAGGGATTAAACACGATTCGCTCATCACGCGGCGCTGGGGCTGTTACCATCGCGGTTGATCAGCTGGTTGATGAAGAGCGGCTTTTGAAGCAGCAAAGCGATGCGGTTAGAGTTGCGCTACGCCAGTATTACAGCAGACTTCACGATATCAATTCGACCTCTGAATTCGTCACCAGCGCTGCCAATGCTGGGATCGATGCGCATCCACTCATCAGCTTTACTGATGTACTTAATTCGAGTGGAACCTTTAACGGCATCGATATACGACGTGCGCAGATTAATTCGCCAATGGATAAGGCCTGCAGAGATCAATCATTTCTCAAATTGTTTTACAACTGGGAGCGCTCGCATATTTTTCAGTTAAAACTTATTAAAGACCTTGAGACGGTCGTAACCAATAACGTCCGCTTGCTAAATCTTGCGGACTTCAACGCTGAACTAGCCGAGAGCGCGAAATGATCCTCCGAAGATTATCCCAATCCCTCAAAGAACAAAACTGGACCGCCATCAGCATCGAATTCGTATTGCTGGTGGCCGGTGTTTTTTTGGGTATTCAGGTGGCAAACTGGAATGAAGCCAGAGCAGAGAAGATGCAAGAAAAGAAATTCTTGCTGCAATTGCGTGATGAGATTTCAGACAATACCGAAACCATCGACTATCAGCTTCGCTACTACCAACAAATTCTTACTAGCGGGCGGCGAGCGCTGCGTTTTCTTGAGTCCAATGCCGATTGCAGTACTGACTGCAATGCATTGTTGGTCGATTTTTTCCTGGCCTCACAATTTTGGGGCACACCCTATACGCGCGCAAAATACCAGGAAGTCCAACGTCTTGGCTTTCCATCAAACCCGAAAGTACGGCTTGCGGTAGACAAATTCTTTGCCTCCATTGATGGCTGGGATGCGGTAACAGCAACCGCCCCCGCCTACAGGGAGCGGGTACGCCGGCACATCAGCCCGGATGCCGCCGAAATTCTCTGGAAAAAATGCTGGCGTCCCGTTCATGGCCAATTGGAAGAGCTCAGCCGCGATTGCGAAGGCGACTTGACATCAATCGACGCGAAAGCGCTGATAAAGAGCATTCAGGCCGACGCGGGAATTGAAAAGGATTTGTCGTTTTGGCTAGGGCAAAATATATTCGCTGCACACGCACTTCCGATTTCGCTGAAGTTCGCCAAGGCTGCCGAAGATGAAATTAACCGTGAGATCAAGGGTATGCCATGATATTTGGTTGGCATGTAACTGTTAAAAGCTTCGAGCCTTAGACTCGGTCCTTCACAACAGGGCAATACTAATCACCTTGGTCTAACGGCAAAACCGACTGTTGCAATTCAATGCCGCTTTCGCCGGCCATGATTTTCTTGAACTCGGGCCGTGATACCGACACATAGCGTTCGTTGCCGCCCACTTCCACCTGCGGGCCGTCGGTAACGGCGCGGCCTTGGGCATCCACGCGCACCACCATATTGGCTTTGCGGCCGGTATGGCAAATGGTTTTCAGTTCAATCAAATTGTCGGCCCAGGCCAGCAGGTATTGGCTGCCTTCAAACAATTCACCGCGAAAATCGGTGCGCAGGCCATACGCCAATACCGGAATGCCCAGCGAGTCGACCACGTCGGTCAGCTGCCAAACCTGGGCTTTGCTCAAAAATTGCGCTTCGTCCACCAACACGCAATCGATTTTGCCTTTGGCAGCCAAATTCTGCCGCACTTTCTGCGCCAGGTCGTCTTGCCCGGTAAATGTGAGCGCCTGCGCCTTCAAGCCGATGCGTGATGCCACCGTGCCTTCGCCGGCGCGGTTATCCAGCTTGGGGGTAAGGATGAGCGTACGCATGCCGCGCTCATGGTAGTTGTAGGCACTCTGCAGCAAGGTGGTGGTCTTGCCGGCATTCATGGTGGAGTAATAGAAATACAGTTTTGCCACGGAATAATCGCTTAAGGTTTATCGTCGTTGTCGTCTTTCGGCGTAGCTTCAACGGCTTTTAATCCGCTGGTGGTTACGGTGCCGGCGGGCAACGCTTTCCAGGTTACGCTTTGCCACTGCCAGTATTGTTCCGGTTGCCAGAATTTCTCCTGATAGAACTGATTGGCATCAATATCAATATACCCGTTTGGCCCAGGTAATTGGATTTTCAGATTGGCGCTGACATATCCGGTACGGCTACCGGTGATGTTGCGGCGATCACGCTCCAGTATGCGTTCAATGCGCGGTTTGGCAGCTGCATCGCCGTATTTTGCATACAGTCCCGCGCCTTTGGCCAAGGCCTGCGCGCGCTGCGTAGAATTTAGCTGCGCCCAATACTGCTCGCGTTTCGCAACAAAATCTATGTACAAACGTTCGGCTGCCATATCCATCCAGACATAGGCTTCGGCGCGGTCCTGCGCAGCACCCTCACCGTTCCACAACATATCGGCCACCATCGCCTGAGACGGCTTATCGGCGTAATAGGCGCCTTTGCGGAACTGGCGCAGGGCCTCGATATAATCGCCGTCCAGATAACTTTCCATGCCCAGCTTGCGTGAACGCAAATCGGGGTGGCTGGCCAAAAAGCTCTGTGATCCGATGATCGCTTCATCGTCTTTTTTATAGCCCTTATCCACGGCCAGCAGCGTGGGTGCCACAGAAAGCAATGTGATGAAAAACAAAGAGCGGCGGCTAAGCATGCAAAATCCTCGGGGTGTTTATGTGTTCAGTAAACGCAATGTGCCATGCACACCACGTGAACGCCATAGGCTGAAAGTCCTGCTCCGGCCATTACGCCAGCTCCTGCGCGATATTCAACACCTGCAGCGCTTTGCAGAATTCGGCATCCAATGGCGCTGTCACGCCAATGCTGTCGCCAGAAACCGGATGCGGAAAATGCAGTTTCCAGGCATGCAGCAACATCCGGTGTACACCCAACATCCGAAAGTTTCGGTTGTGCCGACCATCGCCGTGGCTGGTGTCGCCGATCAAATGGTGGGAGAGATGTTTCAGGTGCCGTCTAATCTGTCGAAAGCGCCCGGTTTCAGGGGTACACAGCATCAAGGCATAACGCGAGCTTTCATGCTGGGCACTGGGCACTGCCAGCTCAGCGCTGGCAAGCCGTTTAAACACAGTAATTGCCGGTTTCTTTTCCGGCTTACCAGGGCCGCCGTCCAAGGCATAATCCACCGTGAACTCTGGCTCCGGCCAGCCACGGCAAACGGCAAGATATTCCTTGGTAACCGCACGCTCCATGAATACTTTACCCAAGGTTCGGGCGGACTCGGAATCGAAAGCCACCAAGACGCAGCCGCTGGTGGCGCGGTCCAGTCGGTGAATGAGAAATACTTTCTGCCCGAACTGTTGATTTAGGCGCTGCAACAGGAAATCGTCTTCACCACGCGCCAAACGGCTGGCGTGCGCCATCAAGCCCGAAGGTTTATTGATAACGGCGCAGTATGCATCCCGGTACAGTACCGGTATGTCCATTTCCATCAGGTTTTACGCGGCCATGCCAAGACAAATGCCGCAACCGCCAGCAGTGCCAAGCCGATGGATAACACGCCCGGTTGCCAGACATAAAAAACGGCGGCACCAAGGCCCGCGGTGAAGCCCAATACCAAGGCAAACAATTGCCGCTGGTTGCGTTGGCTGATACGCGCCAATTGTGCGATTTCGTCGGAACGCATGCGAACCTGCGATTCGCCTTGCACGTGCTGGGCCAGAAAAGTCTGCAGCAACATCGGCAGATCGGCGGCTTGATGCATGATCTCCGGCCAACGCTGTTGCAGCCTTGCCGCAAACCGGCCCGGACTGTAGCGTTCGCGCAGAATGGATTCCAGCACCGGGCGCGCTACCGCCCATAAATCGATTTCAGGGTCGAGCGTTCGCGCCAAACCCTCGGTATTGAGCAAAGTCTTTTGCAGCAGAATCAATTGTGGCTGCAGGGTCAGTTCGTACTTCTGCGCGGTACGGAACAACTTCGCCACCACTTCGGCAATGGAAAACTCCGACAATGGCCGCGTGAAATACGGCTCACATACACTGCGCACCGCCGCCTCCAGTTCGTCCAGACGCAGATGCTTCGGCATCCAGCCGGCCTGCACATGCAGACGCGCGATCTTGCGGTAATCCTTGTGGAAGATGGCCATGAAGTTTTCGGCCAGGTAGTACTGGTCCTGCTCGCTGAGTTGCCCAACGATGCCAAAATCCAGCGCGATGAACCCTGCCGCCTGCGGCCGGGTGGTATCCACCCAGATATTGCCGGCATGGGCATCGGCATGGAAGTAGTTGTCACGGAACACCTGTTGATACAGGATGCGCACCGCTTTCGCCGCCAGCTGTTTCCGGTCAATGCCCAACCGGTCGAGTTCGGCGATGGCGTCGGCCGGTATGCCGTACACACGCTGCATCACCAATACGCGCTCTGAGGTCAGCTGCCATTCCACCGTGGGCACTGCCAAATCAGCACTGCCCTGCCACAAACGCGCCATCAGGCTGGCGTTGGCAGCTTCGCGCTGCAAATCGCATTCGGCCAACAGGGTATTTTCCAATTCCGAGACCACATCGTGCGGGCGCAGTTTATCCGCATGCGGGTGCAGTTTTCCCAACACATCGGCCATCACCCGCATCAATGCGATATCGCTGGCAATACGCTGCCGAATTTGTGGACGAAGTACCTTTACCACCACCTCGCGACCATCATGCAATTGGGCGGCATGTACCTGCGCAATCGAAGCCGAGGCAAGAGGCTCACTGTCGAAGTGCGCGAACACCGACGCCAAGGGTTGGCCCAGTGCTTCTTGAATTATGGCTTTGGCCTGCTCCGGATCAAAAGCCTTTACTTGATCGCGCAGGCCTGCCAAGGCATCGGCAATATCGGCCGGCAACAAATCACGGCGGGTAGACAGCACCTGTCCGAGTTTAACGAACAGAGGGCCCAGATCCTGCAGCGCCAGTCGCAGACGTTGTCCGCGCGGCAGTTGCCGATTACCGGCAGCTGTAGGTGAAATCCATTTGAACAGACGAATCAAGGGCCGGAATCGCGCCGCAGGAATCCATTCATCCAAGCCGTAGCGCGAAGCGATACGGACAATGGCTATGGCACGCAATGCCGACTTCACAACTGATCCTGCAAACGTTTAACACGCGCCTGTAAGCGGTCGCCACGTTGGCGCAGACCATCAACCTCGGCATGAAAATCCGCCAACTCGGCCTTGCTCACCACCACCCGGGCTTCTTCGGTGGCGTACTCGGCGCTGGACTGTGCCAGATTGACGGCACTCATCCGCGCATGCCGCAATCCTTCCTGCACAGCGCGTGCCAGCTGTGGCCCAACTATGGGGCCGAATGCGCGCTCAAACGGCGCATGCCAGTCGGGATTGTAGGATTTCATCAGTTCCTGCAATAAACGGGCCAATTCGATATCGCCGCTGATACGCATGGCACCCACGGCAGTTCGGCCTTGGGCAAACATAGGCAGGCTCTGCAGTACGCCGGATAAGGTGCTTTTCAAACTGATATCGGGTTCGCTATCGGTACGGACCGGACCCACCAAGATACGTCCGTCACGCACATCCAATGCCAGGGAAATGTCCGGCGCCTGCAGGTGGGCTTCAATCCGCCGCCCGTTCAATGCCTCCAGCCGATCCAAGCTGTCGGGATCCATTTGTAACGCCCGATTCAATGCTTCCTGCAGCACGCGGCCGGCCAAGGGCTTCAGGGCTTCCAGTGAAAATGCAGGGCTGGTCATGGTGTATGTTCACTCAAAGAGGCGCGCAAGCGCTGCAAGCCTTCGTCCAGGCTAACCTGGGGCAGATAACCGAAATCGCGTTCGGCACCACTGCAATCATACCAATGCTCGGTGGACAATTGTTCGGCCATAAAGCGGGTCATCGGCGGTTCGGACGATAACCGCAATAGCCGCCACAAACTTTCGCAGGCCGCACCGGCCGCATAGGCCAGAGCAAACGGCAATGTTTTCTCAACCACCGGCACATCGGCGGCGGCCAAAAGTCCGTTCACAATGGTGCGCAGTGGCCGTGGTTCGTTGTTGGAAATAAAGTAGGCGTTGCCGGCACAAGCGGAGCCGGGCTGAAGTGCCGCCAATGCCTGCAGATGGGCTTGCACCACATTGTCGATATAGGTGCAATCCATGCGGTTATTGCCACTGCCCACGAAGCGCAGTCGCCCGGCTTTGGCGCGCGCCACCAGGCGTGGCAGCAGTTGCGTATCACCGGGCCCCCAAATCAGACGCGGGCGCAAGGCCACCGTGGCCAATTGCGCATCGTTGGCGGCCAATACTTCGCGCTCGGCCAGCATTTTGGTATGTGGGTAATGTGCTGTGAACGTACTCGCATACGGCGTATCGGTTTCATTGCCACCGGCTACCGGATGCCGGCCTTGGTGCACAACACTGGGCGTTGAGGTATACACGAATCGTTGTATGCCTTGTTTCCGGCACGCCTGCAGCAATACCCGCGTGCCCAAAACATTGGTGCGAAAAAAGTCCTGCCAGGAGCCCCAACCACTGGCTTTGGCGGCATTGTGCAGTACCGCATCCATGCCGCTCAGTGCCTGGTCAACGGCCGCCACATCGTCTAACGCGCCCAATACTTGCCGAACGCCCATCTGTTCAAGTGCCGGCGAATGATGGCGCTGCAGACTGGTGACGTTATCGCCACGTGCCAACAAGGCCCGGCATAGGGCCTGGCCCAGAAATCCGCTGCCGCCGGTCACCAAGACCTTCATTGCCCGGCGCCAAGTTGTTTGCTTGCCCATAGGGTCAAGGCTTCACGGCCGATTTTGGCATTGTGACGAATGTCCACTGGAAAGCCCGGGTGTTCCAGAAAGGTATCCAGCGTTTGAATATGACGGTGGGTACGCGCCACTGCCAGTAATTCGGCACGCCATTGCGCTTCCGGCAACGCATTGCGCGGCTCAAGCTCAAGGCACAACACCGGCTTCTGCTCACCGTATACGCCAATACCCACCAAAGCGCTGCGTTTCACCGAAGGATGGCGGTTGAAAATCGGCTCCACGTTTTCCGTACCCAACAACCCTATACGCGTTTGTAGGCGCTGCGATTTGCGGCCACAGAACCACAAGCGGCCTTGCGAATCGCGCCAGGCCAAATCACCCATGCGATGCACAATTCGGACACTGCCATCCGGCAGCACTTCCGGAATTTTGCCCAACCGATTGGCCTCATCACGCCGGAAATAACTGTCGGTGCTGCTCGGCCC
>JAHEBG010000261.1 GCA_024642445.1 Gammaproteobacteria bacterium
GGCGTGGTAACCGATAACGGCAACTGGATTCTTGATGTGCATGGCTGGCAGCTGACCGACCCGGTGGCCATGGAGCGTGATCTGAATGCCATCGTGGGCGTGGTCTGCAATGGCCTGTTCGCCGCGCGCGCTGCTGACATGGTGATTGCCGGTGGGGAAATCCGAAAATGATTTCTATTGCCTGTCGCCGCTACGCCGATGATGCCGAGGCGCGATTAGATAAGCGCCTTGCAGAAGAAAAATAAAAGCATAATTGGGAATAGAACTGAACCCACATGAAAAATTCAGGCCGATGCATGCCATAAAAAAACCCGCCATTCGGCGGGTTTTTGATGTTGTTTGAAGCGTATTAACGTTTCGAGAACTGGGTGGCGCGACGTGCTTTACGCAGACCCACTTTCTTACGTTCCACTTCACGGGCATCGCGGGTAACAAAACCGGCTTTGCGCAGTTCAGGCTTCAAGGTATCGTTGTATTCAATCAAAGCGCGGGCAATGCCCAAACGGATGGCGCCGGCTTGACCGGTGATGCCGCCGCCTTCAACCGTCACGGAGACGTCGAACTGCTCGGAAGAATTGGTCAATTCCAGCGGTTGGCGAACGATCATGCGCGAGGTTTCGCGGCCGAAGAATTCGTCAATACCGCGACCGTTGATCACGATGTTGCCGGTGCCCTTGCGCAGGAACACGCGGGCGGTGGAGGATTTGCGGCGACCGGTGCCGTAGTTTTGCTGTGCAGCCATGATGTTTACCTGTTGACCTTAGATGTCCAGCACTTGAGGCTGCTGGGCGGTGTGGGGATGTTCGGAACCTTTATAGACTTTCAGCTTCTTGAACATGGCGCGACCCAGAGGGTTTTTCGGCAGCATGCCTTTCACTGCGGTCTCGATCACGCGCTCAGGATGTGCATCCAGAGCTTGCGACAAGGATTCCGACTTCAAGTTGCCGATGTAACCGGTGAACCGGTAGTACATCTTGTCCTGCAGCTTCTTGCCGGTAACGGCAATCTTCTCGGCATTGATGACGACGATGTAATCACCGGTATCCACGTGAGGCGTGAATACAGGCTTGTGCTTGCCGCGGAGGCGGCGCGCAAGTTCCGAGGACAAACGGCCGAGTGTCTTGCCGCTGGCATCTACGATGTACCAGTCTTGCTGAACAGTTTCGGGTTTGGCGCTGACGGTCATGGCTTTCATGACAGGCTCCAACAAAATCGAGTGAATAAGAAGCGGAATGATAACCTGAAATCCCACTGCGCGCAAGCCCCCATCCTGTCCGTGATAGCATGAAGCCATGGATTCCGCCCCCGACCGCGCCCATCGAGCCGAACTCGCGCAACAGTGCGTGAAATGCGGCCTATGCCTGCCACACTGCCCCACCTACGGCCTGGCACAGATGGAGTCGGAATCGCCCAGAGGCCGGATTGCACTGATGGCGGCACTGGCGGAAAGCCCAAGCCTATCAGGGCCTTTTCCACACCTGGACAGCTGTTTGGGCTGCCAACGCTGCGAGGCCGCCTGCCCGGCGGACGTTCAATACCGAACACTTCTGCAGTTAACCCGTTCGGCCGTTCCGCCGGCACTGGGGCTACAGGAACGCTTCATGCTCTGGTTGCTGGCACATAAACCTGTGCTGAACAGCGGCCTACGCCTTTACCGCATTGTGTATTCACTGCTGCCGCGTGCCTGGCAAATACTGCCAAAACCTGACGCCAACGGCTCAGATTACAGTCCGGACCGCGCTGATGTGGCTATCTTCAGCGGCTGTGTTGCAGACGTGTATGAAGCCGGATTACGGCAACACCTGCTCCGGCTGCTGAACGCCTGCGGTATCCAAGCATGCATACCTGCGCAGCAGGTTTGCTGCGGCCAGGCCGCGGCACATGCCGGCAAAGCCCAGCAAGCGCGCCACTTGGCGGCCACCAATCGAATCGTATTCATCGGCTATCGAAAAGTACTGCTTCTGGCCAGTGGATGCTCGCAGGCCCTGAAGGAAAGCCTTGGTGACAGCGCACAGGATGCCGGCGACTTTTTGCTGAGCCATAGTGACGCCTTGAAATTCCGCTCAGCGGGTGGCCTGCGCGTAGCCTTGCACCAGCCCTGCACGGCATCAGACAATGGCAAGTCATCCGCCTATCTGGCCCTGTTGAAGCGTATTCCGGATCTGCACATCCGCTTACTTCCCGACCGCGGCTGTTGCGGCGCTGCCGGCTTGCAGCAGTTCAGCCACGCCGAACAAGCCGCAAAACTGCGACAACCGATACTGGATGCCGTTGCCGCCGAAAGCACCGATGTGTTGCTGTCACAAAACATCGGTTGCCGATGGCATCTGGCAAACGGCAGCACGGTATCGGTACAACACCCGCTGGAATTTATGGCACAATTTCTGCATGACACTTGAACGACGCTACACCCGCATAGACAGGGCTCTTGGTGAGTTTCAGCATGCCCTGAACACCGGAGCCGGGCAGATCCAGCGTCACAGCGCCATTCCCGCGCGCGACAACCCCGCAACCGCTACCGACGACGGCGAGTTGTCCGCCGAACAACGCCGTCAAAGCGCCGGCCTGATGCGCATCAACCATACCGGGGAGGTCTGTGCCCAAGCCCTGTATCTGGGGCAGGCGCGTGTGGCCGAGCACGGTGAAACCCGTGACCATCTGCTACATGCCGCCGACGAAGAAGCCGACCATCTGGCCTGGTGCGCACAGCGTTTAGCTGAACTGGGTAGCCGCCCTAGCCTGCTGAACCCGCTGTGGTATCTGGGCAGTTATGGCATCGGTCTTGCGGCCGGCATCAAGGGCGATGGCTGGAATCTGGGCTTTGTTTCCGAAACCGAACGCCAGGTGGAAGCGCATTTGGCCGAGCATTTGGAATCGTTGCCGACGCAAGACCTGCGCAGCCGTGAAATCCTGAAAGTTATGAAAGCCGACGAACAACGCCATGCTGAGAGCGCGGAAGCCAAGGGCGCACGCCGTCTGCCGACACCT
>JAHEBG010000262.1 GCA_024642445.1 Gammaproteobacteria bacterium
TTTCTGCAGGATGTATTCCGGAGGAAGTTGACCTTCCTGTTTGGCATACTGGGCTTTGATGTTGCTGACAGCTTTTTCCAGCTCACTGCGTAAAATGACGTCTTCATCGATGACTGCAATAATGCTGTCGATAGCCACGGAGGGCTGGGTGTTCTGTGCCCGGACTGATGGGGAAGGCAGGCAGCCAATCATCGCGAGACCCAGGAACAGGAATTTGCTTTTTACAGACATTGAGAACTCCGGATTTTTCGAAAAGGCTGCATGAGCCATCAATACGCTAGGATACCATTATCCTTGAACAATTCCGGCTTGCTGCCGACTTGGCCAAGGCCATTTAGCTCCAATTCCATGAAAACACCAAGGTTTTCACGACTGTCGAAACTGCGGATGTATTTGCGTCCAAAAACCCGCAAAGCCATGCAGCAGCTGCGCCATTCAAAGCCCAGAAGCGATTCCAGGTTCTGATTATCGCGCAATGAGTAATTCCAGCGACCTATGGCGCGCCAATTTGGGCTCAGAGGTACGACAAATGCCAAGTCGGTTTGTTCCGCAAAGCCGGCGCGGTAACGGTAGCTGGCATTGAGTTTCAGGCCGCTCGGCAAAGACCAGTAGCCACGTAAAGATGATAAGTCAGTGTTTCGGCTTGCCGGATTCCAGTGTTGGGTGAGGCCGATTTGCCAGGTATCACTGACCCGTAAATTGGCTTCGGCCACCCAGGCTGAGCCGTCGTTTGCTTGCAGGGGTTCATTTGGCAAGCTGACTTGCGGCGAATCGAAGTATGTGATCCGACCCACACTGAAATTCATACGTTCCTTGCCGTTGAGCGAATCAAGAAAACGCGTGGTGATGGCGGTCGTTAATTGATTGGCATCGGTTTGTCGGTCGGCGCCACCGTAGCGGTTTTCGCGGAATAGCGACGGCCACATGAAGGTCAGTGCCTGGGTGTCGAATACAGGCAGGTCGTTTTGGTTGCGGTACGGTACATTCAGATAAAACAACCGGGGCTCAAGTGTCTGGATATAGTCACTGCCGGCAAATTGGGTGCTGCGCTCGTATTGGGCACCGGCATCCAGGCTGATTATGGGCAGTCCACGCGATAGCCGTGTCGGTGCCATTGGGTTGTTGGGGTCGTCCGAGAGCCAATATTCGGTTTGGCGCCAGCTAAAACTGGGGGTAATGAACCAGTAGCTGCCAGTAACCGGGAACTTCACATAAGGCTGGATATCCAATCGATTACCGTTATTCAGTTGATCATGGGTGAACACCACGGCCTCGGCAGACAGGCCCAATTCAACCCAGGGCGCAAACGGTTTGCTGCCATGCAATGCTATGCGCGGCAATCGACGGTAAGGTTCAGAGCCGGGTGCCTGCGTCGGGTTGGCAATTTCCCAATTGGCGGCAGTCAGGTCCAAATTCCAGTATTTGCCTCGGCCATGGAAGCCGAGCTCACTTTTGACCAGCGTGGTGGATGTTTCGCTAAGGGAGTCGCCAAAATCGGAATAATAGTAGGCGTCGCTGACTTTATTGAGACTGCTCTGGAAATACCAGGCACTGCTCATGGCCGTAAAATGATTCCAGGCAAGACTGTAGCGGTCGCCACCACGAAGATTGTCACTGGGCAGGAAAGTGCCGGTAATGCTGCCGGAGTTTTCATCCATGAGATAGCGGAACTCGGTCCCCAGCATGAATCCGCGCTTGCTGAAATAGCGTGGGGTTAATGTTGCATCGTAATTCGGTGCAATGTTCCAATAAAACGGCAATGAAAAATCAAATCCATTGAGGCTATCCTGGCCGATAATCGGGGCAAGAAATCCGCTGGCACGTGCGCTGTCGGTGGGAAATTGCATGAACGGCAACCACAGTACTGGAACTTTACCGATCATCAAGCGGGCATTGGTGGCACGGCCTTGACGGGTTTTGTCGTCAACCACAATTTCATCGGCGACGAACTGCCATTGCCTTTCGTTGCTAGGGCATGTCGAGAAATTGGTCTGGGTCAGAGTGCTGCGGTCGTTGCCGACTTTGACTTTACTCGCCGTTCCGTTGCCGTTACCGGTGTTGAATTGGTAGCTTAAATCGGTCAGTTCCACGGTATCGGCTTTTTGGTCGCCAACGGCACTGGCGGCAGTCATGCGCAGGGCGTTGTTCTGAAACTTCACCAGGCCTTCGGTTCGGAATGTCTGGGCGCTGTGATTGAACAGCAGTCGATCGGTAGCAAGCCATTCTTCGCCACGCCGGAATTCAACATTGCCGTTGAACACCGACTCATCCACTTTTTGTATGTCGAAATCATCCGCGAAAATATCGGCCGGCTGATCGGAATCGGGACCAGCAGATTTATCATGCAACGGCTGGAACAGTGGCAGATACTCCGGGTTCTGGCACAATTGCCAGCCATTGTCCTGCGCCAGATCCTGGGCTTGGCTGCGCATTGCCGTCAACAGGCCAAGACAGGCGAAAAATAGACGGGTATGGCGCACGGGTAGCCTTCTTTGGGAGGTATGATGTATTTTAACCATTATTCCTGAAGCAGGGGGTTTGTGTGGGTAATTCAGAAAAAACCGATGCTGAATGGCAGTCAGAACTTAGTCCCGAGCAATATGCCGTGTGCCGCTGTTCGGCAACCGAGCCACCGTTCACCGGCAAGTTTTGGGATCATCACGCTGAGGGTATTTACAGCTGCGTGGCTTGCGGACAAGCCTTGTTCGCATCCGAGGCAAAATTCGATTCAGGCAGCGGATGGCCTAGTTACTATAGTCCGTTGGACGCTCAGGCAGTTGTGCTGAAAACGGATGCATCGCATGGCATGCAACGCACCGAGGTGGTGTGCTCTGCATGTCAGTCGCATCTAGGTCATGTGTTTCCCGACGGCCCGAAGCCTACCGGTCTGCGGTATTGCATCAACTCGGCCGCTTTGGACTTTAAAGACGCTTAAGGGTTGCGGCGCTCGTGATGCCAGAGCACCTCGCCGT
>JAHEBG010000263.1 GCA_024642445.1 Gammaproteobacteria bacterium
ACCCGAAGGGTTGGGCGCTTTGGCAAGTGGTGGAGCAATACATGCGCCGCGTTTACCGTAATTCCGGCTATCAGGAAGTGCGTTGCCCGCAGATCTTGGATGTCACCTTGTGGAAGAAGTCTGGGCACTGGGACAACTACAAAGAAAACATGTTCTTCACCGAGTCCGAAAAACGGACCTATGCGGTGAAGCCAATGAATTGCCCGGGACACATTCAGATTTTCAATCACGGTCTGCATAGTTACCGCGATCTGCCGATCCGCTACGGCGAGTTCGGCTCCTGCCACCGCAATGAGCCCTCGGGCGCATTGCACGGCATTATGCGTGTGCGCAGCTTTACCCAGGATGACGGCCACATATTCTGTACCGAAGGTCAGCTTGAATCGGAAGTCACCGAATTCCACAAGCAGGCAATGGCGGTATACGGCGATTTCGGTTTTACCGACATATCGTTGAAGCTGGCCTTACGCCCGGAAAAACGACTGGGCACTGACGAAACCTGGGATAAGTCCGAAAACGCTTTGCGTGCGGCCTTAACGGCCTGTGGCGTGCAGTGGGAGGAATTGCCGGGCGAGGGTGCTTTCTACGGCCCGAAAATTGAATACCACATGCGCGATTCCATCGGGCGCGGTTGGCAGGTAGGCACCATGCAGGTCGATTTCATGATGACCGAGCGTCTCGGCGCCGAATATATCGATGAGCATTCCAGCAAAAAGCACCCAGTGATGTTGCATCGCGCCATCGTCGGGTCCATGGAGCGCTTCATTGGCATCCTGATTGAAAGCCATGCCGGAGCGCTGCCCACCTGGCTGGCGCCGGTGCAGGCGGTGGTGATGAATATCACCGACGCCCAGGCTGATTTCGTTGAGCAAACCCAGCAAGCCCTGGCAAAAGCCGGCTTCCGTGCCGCCAAGGATTTGCGTAATGAGAAGATCGGCTATAAAATCCGCGAACATACCCTGCAACGGGTACCGTACCTTTTGGTGGTCGGGGATCGCGAAAAGGAAAACGGCCAGGTTGCCGTACGTACCCGTTCCGGTGAAGACCTTGGGGTCATGCGTTTGGACGCATTCATTGAACGATTGCAAGCAGAGACCCCGCAGCATTGAGCAGCGGGTTTATTTCACACAAGAGGATTGACTAATCAATACGCAAGTTTCAGATAAAGGGAATCGTAAAAACCACGAAATCCGCGTGCCCCGTGTACGTGTCATTGGTGCCGATGGCGAGATGGTCGGTGTGTTGACACGGGATGAGGCATTGGCGCTGGCTGAGGAGTCCGGCATGGATCTGGTGGAAATCCAGCCTAACCAGGACCCGCCGGTTTGCCGCGTGATGGATTACGGCAAGTACCGTTTCGAACTGCAGAAAAAGGCGGCTGCCGCCAAGAAAAAACAGAAGATCGTCGAAATCAAAGAGGTCAAATTCCGGCCCACCACCGATGTTGGCGATTACGATATCAAGTTGCGCAATGTCCGTCGTTTTCTGGAAGAAGGCGATAAGGTCAAGGTCAATATCCGCTTCAAGGGCCGTGAAATGTCGCACCAGGAACTGGGTGTTGAAATGGCCAAGCGCATTGAGGCCGATTTGGTCGAGGAAGCCATCATTGAATCCCGGCCACGTCTGGAAGGCCGTCAGATGATCATGATGATTGCCCCCAAGAAAAAGTAAGCAGGGCGGTTTTTTCTGATTTTCGGCTGAATACCCCGTATAAATCCGGGGTTTTCCTTGTTTTTTAGCCGTTTACGGCTTGCTCATAGCGCAAAAACCGGTCATAATAGCCGGCTCTTGGTTCGCCAAGCGGTTGCGCAACCGTAGCCTTCGGGCTTGCGTATTTGGACTAAAGGACCCGCAAGGGTCCACTCGCGGCATAGGCAGGACGGAAAGAATGGTGCAAACCATCGCCTAGTCAGTTAATAACCCATAAGGAAAACCCAATGGCCAAGAATAAAATCAAGACCAACCGGGCTGCCGCCAAGCGCTTCCGCAAAACGGCTTCCGGAAAATACAAGTGCGGCCACGCCAATCGTAGCCATATCCTCACCAAGAAAGCGACCAAACGCAAACGCAATCTGCGCCAGACTAACCATGTCCGCGCGGAAGATGCAGGCCGTCTGGACCGCATGCTGCCCTATCTTTAAGGAGGATTGAACCATGGCACGTATTAAACGCGGTGTAACCGCACACGCACGTCACAAGAAGATCCTCAAGCTGGCCAAAGGCTACTACGGCGCACGCCGTAAAGTCTTCCGTGTCGCCAAACAGGCCGTAACCAAAGCCGCTCAATACGCCTATATCGGCCGTAAGCAGCGCAAGCGTCAGTTCCGCAGCCTGTGGATCACCCGCATCAACGCCGCCGCCCGCATCAACGGCCTGAGCTACAGCCGCTTCATGAATGGCGTATTGAAAGCCAACATCAAGCTGGACCGCAAAGCCCTGGCCGACATCGCCATTCACGATGCCGCCGCCTTTGCAAAAATCGCCGAGCAAGCCAAAAGCGCCCTCGCGGCTTAATTGCCGGCGGACGGCTTTGCGCCTGTACGGCTAAGCAACGACAGTGGGGAAGGGCGCAAGTCCTTCCCCATTTTCATTTACACCCTGGAATCCGATGAGCACAATCGAACAGATCACCGCACGGGCTACCGAACAAATTGCCAGCGCCAGCACACTGGACGCGTTGGATGCGTTGCGTGTGGCGCTGCTGGGAAAGTCCGGTGAAATCACGCTGCAACTGAAGCAACTGGGCAGCCTGGCCGCCGAAGAGCGCAAAGCCGCAGGTGAAGCCATCAATCGCGCCAAAGAGGCCGTTGCCGAGACCCTGCAGGCCCGCAAGCTGACTTTGGAAGCAGAAGCCTTGGCGCAGCGTCTGGCATCAGAACGCATTGACGTAACCCAGCCGGGTCGTGGCCTGTTACCGGCCAACGCCCATCCGGTCAGCAAAACGCTGGAGCGCATCAGCGAAATTTTCT
>JAHEBG010000264.1 GCA_024642445.1 Gammaproteobacteria bacterium
ATTTCCGGGCGGTAAAGGCCCCGAGCTGGTTGTGGACGACGGCGGCGACGTGACCTTGTTGTTGCACAAAGGCTACGAAATGGAACAGGGTTCGGATTGGGTCAACACCCCGTCGGGCTCGCACGAAGAACAGGTCATCAAAAACCTGCTGAAGCGCACCGCCACCGAACGCCCGGGCTTCTGGACCACGGTGATGAAAGACTGGCGCGGTGTTTCCGAAGAAACCACCACCGGCGTGCACCGCTTGTACCAGATGATGGAAGTGGGCGGCCTTCGGGTACCGGCCATCAACGTCAACGACTCGGTCACCAAATCCAAGTTCGACAATCTGTACGGTTGCCGCGAATCGCTGGCCGATGGCCTGAAGCGCGCCATGGACGTGATGCTGGCCGGCAAAGTAGCCGTGGTCTGCGGTTACGGCGATGTTGGCAAGGGCTCGGCACATTCGCTGCGCGCCTACGGTTGCCGCGTCATCGTCACCGAAATCGATCCGATCAACGCCCTGCAGGCGGCGATGGAAGGCTTTGAAGTGAACACCGTGGAAAACGCCCTGGTACGTGGCGACATCTACGTGACCACCACCGGCAATAAAGATGTGCTGACCCTTGAGCATATGCAGGCCATGAAAGATCAAGCCATCGTCTGCAACATCGGCCACTTCGATAATGAAATCCAGGTGGAACGCCTGAACACCTCGGGCGCGGTCAAACTCAACATCAAACCGCAGGTGGATAAATACACCTTTGCCAACGGCAATGCCATCTACCTGCTGGCCGAAGGCCGTCTGGTTAACCTGGGCTGCGCCACCGGCCACCCAAGCTTCGTGATGTCGAATTCGTTCTCGAACCAGACCTTGGCGCAGATTGATCTGTGGGCCAACAAAGACAGCTACGAAAACAAGGTTTACATTTTGCCGAAGAAGCTCGACGAGGAAGTGGCCCGTCTGCATCTGGAAAAGATCGGCGTCAAGCTGACCACCCTGACCGACGATCAGGCCGCCTATTTGGGCGTTGCCAAAGAAGGTCCATACAAACCGGAACATTACCGGTACTGAGCCAACGGAAAGGGCGCGCATGCGCCCTTTCTTTTTCACGGAAGCCACCATGAAGATTTCTTACGAGTTTTTCCCGCCAAAAACCGATGAGCAACGCGCCCAGCTTGATCGCAGCGCTGCTGCGCTAAAAGTGCACAAGCCCGAGTTTGCTTCTGTAACTTTCGGCGCCGGTGGCTCAACCTTGAGTTATACCGGCGAAACCGTACAAGCGCTGTCGCAAAACCACGGTTTCAATGCCGTTCCGCACCTGAGCTGCATGGGCGGTACCCGCAACGAAATCCGCGCGCTGTTGGCCGAATACAAAGCGCAGGGCTGCAACAGGGTCATTGCCCTGCGCGGCGATTTGCCGTCCGGTATGGCACGCGCCGGCGATCTGCATTTCGCTTCGGAACTGGTGGCATTCATCCACAACGAATTCCCACAAGATTTTGATATCACCGTGGCCTGTTATCCGGAAATGCACCCGCAAGCCGAAAATGCCCTTGACGACATTTCCCGTTTTGCCGAAAAAGTGCGCATGGGTGCCAATTCTGCGATTACCCAATATTTCTACAACGCCGATGCCTATTTCCGCTTCGTGGACGATGTCCGCAAGCAGGGCATTGATATCCCGATCATTCCCGGCATCATGCCGATTTCGAATTTCTCGCAAATCCGCCGGTTCTCGCAGATGTGCGGCGCGGAAATTCCACGTTGGATGGCGCAGCGAATGCTGGCCTATGCCGATGACAACGAGGCCGTGCGTGACTTCGCCGCAGATTGCGTGGCCGACATGTGCCGGCGCCTGCTGGACGGTGGCGCGGAAGAACTGCACTTCTACACGCTGAACCTTGCCAAACCGACCAATGCGGTACTCTCGCGTTTGGCCTGAGCCTGCGGTACAGTTCGTTATGATTCGAATTCTGGCCTGTTCGGCCGTACTGCTGTGTCTGGCAAACACCGCAACGGCACAAGACATCAAACGCTGCCAAAAAAGCGACGGCACTGTGGTGTTCACCGACGGTTTCTGCGAGGCCGATCAAACCGAAAAAACACCGGCTCCGCTAACAACTGCGCCTGGCCTACTTCCACCCTTCCGTCAGGGTATTGCGCCACCGCCCTCATGCAATGCCAGCCCGGACGATTTGCTATACGGCGTCAAGTCCGCCATCGACATGCAGGACATCAACCAGCTGGCCAAGCATTACCACTGGCCCGGCGTTTCCAGCAGCCAGTCGAAATCGATATTGGACCGTCTGGAATTTCTGGTCAATAGGCCGCTGCTGGATATCCGATTTATCTATCGCAGCCAGCCTGCACTTCCAGAATCGCCCGAAGCGTCCTGGGATGAGGAGCTCTACGGCACGCCCCCGCCTGAACCCGGCCTACGTCCTTATGGGTTGAAAGTGGTGCAACCGCGCTCGCGCACCGACCAAAGTCTAGTGGCAACACAATTCCAGCTGCAGCACTATTTTAACTGTTGGTGGATTCGCTACTGATTATTTGAAGCGCAACACTGCTACGGCGCCGCCTTGATCGCGCGGTGCAATGCTGACCTGCCATCCATACAGCTCGCATAAACGGCGCACGATGGATAGCCCTATACCGCCACCGGTGGTGTTGCCCACACTGGACCCGCGATAACCGCGTTCAAATAATCGCTCGGCATCTTCGGTACTCAAACCGGGGCCGGTATCTTCAATTGCCACGTGATCCGACTCGATCCGGCATCGCACTTCACCCTCCACCGTATATTTGCAGGCATTGCCAAGCAGATTGCCGATAGCCACCGACAGTACCGCTTCCGGCGCTTCGACGATGATGCCCTGCTTGCCTTCAACAAACAGCTGCACCGGTTTGTTGGCGATATAGGCACGGTTGGCCTCAGCCAACTGCTGGGCCAATTTGGCGATATCGCAGCTGCCCATG
>JAHEBG010000265.1 GCA_024642445.1 Gammaproteobacteria bacterium
CCTGTACTATTGCAATACCTTCATTCTACCCCTAAAGGCAGGCGGTGAAGACGCCAGGGCTCTGGGCAATCAGCCTTGGTGGCGCAGCGCTTCGATGGGGTCAAGCTGGGAGGCTTTGCGCGCCGGGTAAATGCCGAAAAATAGACCGGTAGCCATGGAGCAAATGGCGGCCAGGGAAATCACTTTCCAATTCAGCGCCACCGGCAGTGCGCCGATCTGTTCGGTAAGCAGCGAGAACCCTATCCCCAAAGCTATACCGATCAAACCTCCGCCCACAGAAATCAGCATGGCTTCCATCAGGAATTGACGCTGAATTTCCTTCGGGCCGGCGCCCACGGCCATGCGCAATCCAATCTCACGGATACGCTCGGTTACCGAGACCAGCATGATGTTCATGATGCCGATACCGCCGACCAATAGGGAAATACTGGCGACCGCGCCCAGCAACAACGACATGATCCGAGTGGTTTCGGTGCGTGTGGCGATGATTTCCGCGATATTGCGCACGCTAAAGTCATCTTCGGCACCGGGCTGGATTTTATGCAATTGCCTAAGCAACACTTCCACCTGTTCCTGCACATACGGCAGATCTTCGGCGCGGGCAACGCCCAAAGTAATCTGTTGGACACCACCAGGCAGCGAGTTATTGCTGGATAGCCTTCGGCGTGCGGTTTCCAGAGGAACCAGCAAAACATCATCCTGGTCTTGACCAAAGCCGCCCTGACCCTTGGATTCAAGAACGCCCACCACTTGAAACGGTGTCTTGCCAATCCGCAAACTCTCACCGATGGCATTGGATTCTCCAAACAGCTCCCTGCGTAGGGTTTCACCAATCAGCACCACTTTGTTTCCGGAACGGTAATCGTTGTCCTCAAAGCCGCTGCCGCTCGCTACCGCCCAATTGTTGATGGCGAAATAATCGGCCTCAATGCCCTGCCAGCTGGTTGACCAGTTGTTTTCAGCGTACACCACTTGGCTACCACCGCGAAGGCTGGCATTGACATAGGCCACTTCCGGAATCTGTTCCCTGATGGCTCTCGCATCGGATTGGGTCAAGGTCATACGTGATCCCGAGCCAAAACGTACACCACCGCTTCGGCCACCGCCGGAATTGATATCGAGCCTATTGGCACCGAGACCAGACACCATTTTGTCGATTTCATTCTGGGTGCCCTGGCCCACCGAAACCATGACGATAACCGCGGCGATGCCGATGATGACTCCCAAGGAAGTCAGTGCGCTGCGCAGCCAATTGCCGCGCAATGATGAAACCGATGTGCGAAAGGTGTCATGCCACATGTGCGTGCTCCGTTTCAGTCATCACACCGTCGCGCATCATGCAGATACGATCGGCGTGCTGCGCCACATGGTCATCATGGGTAATCAGAATGACCGTGTGGCCCTTGGCTTTGAGGTTTTTGAACAATGTCAGGATCTCTTCACCGGTTTTTGAATCCAGCGCGCCGGTCGGCTCATCAGCAAGAATCATTGGCGGGTTGTTGACCAGCGCCCGTGCGATGGCGATCCGCTGTTGTTGGCCGCCCGATAACTCACCGGGTTTATGCATCATGCGCTCGCCCAAACCTACAGCCTTCAACGCAGTTTCAGCCATGGGTTTGCGTTGGGCAGGATCGATACCGGCATAACTGAGCGGCATCATCACATTGTGCAAAGCGTCCATTCGGCTGAGCAGATTGAAGCTCTGGAATACGAAGCCAATTTTGTCCAGTCGCAGCTTGGCCAGGGCTTCCTTGTCCAGTCCGCGGACATCCACGCCATCACAACGGTAGGTTCCGGTGTAATCGCCATCCAGACAGCCGAGCACATTCATCAGTGTCGATTTACCCGAACCTGAAGCGCCCATGATTGCCACGAATTCTCCGGCATTGATTTGCAAATCAACGTGATTCAACGCGGTGACCTGCGCCTCGGTGCCGCGCGCATAAACTTTGCTTACGCCTTGGATGTCTATGACAGGGGCAGTCATGGCGTTTGGCGCGCACTGCCGACAATCACCTGCTGGCCATCGGTCAGGCCGCCGATGACTTCACTGCGGCTGCCGTCTGAGGCTCCTAAGCGGATTTCAGTAGCTACCGGCTCGCCTTTTTCCAGAATATACACTGTGGCGCGCTTGGCATTGAACAAGGCTTGGATCTGCTGATCCCAAAGGCTTTGTTGTTCGGCACTCAAGCGCTCGCGTACCGAAACAAAGGCCCTGGCAAAGCGTTCAGCAAAACGGTTGCCGCGACTTGCACCGGAACCTGAAGCCTGACCACTGCCCTGTGACTGGGCTCCGCCCTGGCCGCCGCCAAATCCTTGGCCACCGCCTTGAGCAAAGCGCTGCATCATTTCAGCCACCTGGGCCTTATAGGCCTCGGCAGAATCGGCATAGGCCTGCTGTGTGGCTTGGTCTGCGCGGATCTGCACCAGAAATGCGGCCATGGTATCCAACTGCGTCTGTAGCCGTTTGCTACGCTCTTCGGCAGAGGGCTGTGCTGCGCCGCCGCCACCAAAGGAAGGACCGGATGTGTTGGCAGCGGCATTGGCCGGGCGGAATCGCAGGGCAGAATTCGGGACCGTTAATACTTTGGATTTCTCACTGGTGACGATCTGCGCGGTTGCCGTCAATCCAGGCAGCAATACTTGATCGGGGTTATTCACTTCAATAACCACCGGAAAGGTGATGACATTCGAGACATTGGTTGCCGATAACCGGATTTGCCGCACTTTGCCACGGAAATTACGATCAGGAAAAGCATCGACGGTAAAGCTGGCATTTTGGCCAACGCGCACCTGCCCGATATCGGCTTCGTCTATGGCCAGCACGATTTCCATCTGCCGCAAATCGCCGGCAATCTTGAATAATACCGGGGTTTGCAGACTGGCCGCCACGGTTTGCCCCGGCTCGACATTGCGCGCGAGTACCACACCGTCTACCGGTGATCGGATGACGGTTTTTTC
>JAHEBG010000016.1 GCA_024642445.1 Gammaproteobacteria bacterium
GCATCCATGCCCGCAAGGAATATCCGCTCATGCTTCGCAAACTGTTGCCGGACACGTCCGGAAAATTAGCCCAATTCCAGGTAGGAGAAAGCACTGTCGATCTGACCAGCATCCTGACCGTTCTCGTTTTCGTGATTGCGGTCTGGTGGCTTGCGGCGCTGATGGAAAAAATCGTGCTGCGCACGGCAAAGAAATACATCGACGAGCCTTGGAAATATTCGCGGATGCATTTATTGTCGCGATTGGTTCGTTACATCGTTTGGATTCTGGGCACGATTACCGGCCTAAACATGCTCGGCATAGATCTCAGCAGTTTCGCGCTGCTCGGCGGCGCCATCGGCCTGGGCCTCGGGTTCGGGCTGCAGAATATTTTTAGCAACTTCATGTCCGGTATCATCATTCTGCTCGAGCGCAGTTTGAAGGTGGGCGACTATGTGGACCTGGCTTCCGGCGTGCGTGGCCATGTGCTGGAAATCGGCATGCGTTACACCCGCATCACTACCAACGATGCTATCGACATCCTTGTGCCCAACTCCGAATTTATCAATGGCCGAGTGACCAACTGGACATTCGATGATGCCTCGCGACGCATGCGCATTCCGTTTGGCGTAGCCTATGGCACACCCAAAGAGTTGGTCAGGGATGCCTGCAAGGCTGCGGCGTTGCGTTTTGAAGGCGTTTTGAATACACCGGGCAAAGAACCAGATGCCTGGCTGCTTGAGTATGGCGACAATTCGGTAAATTACGAATTGGTATTCTGGGCCGGACGCAGCCTGAATACCTCGCCAGGAAGCAGTCATGCCCAGATGATGTGGGCGCTGGACGACGAATTGCAGGCGCGCAATATCGAGATTCCGTTCCCACAACGGGATTTGCACATCCGCTCCGGCACACTAAAGGTAGATGTCCAGAACCGCATCGAAAAAAACGGACCCTGATGGATCCGTTTTTAGTGCGCGTCAATAGCTTACGAAATTAAGGTTCGAGCACACTATCAATTACATGCACGATGCCGTTACTGGCACCGATATCCTGACTCAGAATATGCGCATCGCTAACTGTTAAACCGTCTTCGGCATCGGTCAATTCGAACTCTTGTCCAAACATCGAGCGGACACAGTCGGTTTTTTTCAGGTCATCGCTGGTGTTGATGCCTTGCACGATATGGAAGCTAACCAATGTACACAACTGCGCGCGGTTTTCCGGTTTGAGTAAGGCATTAATCTCTTTCGAATCCATGTGACTGAATGCGTCATCGCTGGGCACAAACACGGTATAGGGGCCTTTATGAATCAACGAGGAGCTGATGCCGGCATGCAAAGCCAATTTCGGAAACACATTGCAATCCGGATTATGGTTGATCAGATCGAACAGATTGTCCTGACGAACTTTCTTTGCAGGTTTTTTCCGCTTTACGGTTTTAACCGGGGTACGTTCGGCTTTGGTGGCAGTCGCCATGCATTTCTCCTAAGTTTTATCCCCCGTTGCGGGGCGATTTCATAGGGAGCGCTGAATCTTGATGTGCCACACGTACAGTGCAACCGCAATATGTAGGGTAACCGTGCGCAATACGCTCCACATGCTTATTTTAACAAATTCAGAGGCTTGTTATGTTAACTGCAATTAACACTTAAACCCATGACTATCGGCCCATGCATTTTGTCCGGAAAATCGAGTATTCTCGGAAGCTGTTTGTTTACCCTACCCCATTACGGAGAGTTTCTGTGAAAATGTCGATGAAAATGCTGTCGTTCAGTATCGTTGCCGCACTGAGCCTGAGCGCGTGTAAAAAAGAAGAATCCACGGCCGATGACGGCGCAGCCAAACTGAGCATCGATATGAGCAAGTTGCCGCCTTTGCCGGCATTTGCTGTTGCCGACATCGACAGCAACGCATCGGCCTGTAGCGATCTGAATCAATACGTCAACGGCAAATGGCTGGCCGCCAATCCAGTACCTTCCGATAAAACCAGCTGGGGCAGCTTTGAAATGCTCGGCGAATACTCGCAAGCCGTGCAGAAACAAATCGTAGAGTCTGCCGCTGCCAGCAAAGCCAAAACCGGCAGCGTTGAACAGAAAATCGGCGATATCTATGCACTGGGCAACAATGTGGAAAAACTCAATGCCGACGGCGTAGCTCCAGCCAAGCCGTTACTGGCTGAAATCGATGGCATCACCGACTCGGCTTCACTTGCCGCCTACCTGCGCAACAGCTTCGCCAAAGGCAACCAGGCGGTATTCGCTTTTGGCCCCGGCGAAGACTTCAAGGACGCCAAAAACGTCATCGCCTATGCTTTCGAAAGCGGTCTCTCGCTGCCGGAAAAAGCCTACTACCTGGAAGATACCTACCAGGCCAAACGCGATGCGTTCGTGGCGCATGTGGAGCGCATGATGGTCTTGGCCGGCAACGATGCCACCACTGCAAAAGCGCAGGCGCAAACCGTGCTTGCCTTTGAAACACGCCTTGCCAAAGCATCTTTGTCGCCGATTGAAATGCGCAATCCGGCCAACCAATACAACTTTGTCAGCTTGGCCGATGCCGACAAAGCCACGCCGAACTTCAATTGGACCGAGTTCTTCAAAGCCCAAGGCCTGGCGTCGGTCAAAGGCTTCTCACTGTCTCAGCCAAAGTTTTTTGCTGAAATGAACACCATGATTGCTGAAACACCGGTTGCCGACTGGAAGGCCTACCTGAGCTATCAAACCCTTAATGGCGCATCCGGCTTTCTGTCCGATGCCGTGTCCGATGAAAGCTTCGCGTTTTACGGCACCACCATGCGCGGTCAGAAAGAACAGCGTCCCCGCTGGAAACGCGTGCTAAGCACCATCAACGGCACCATGGGCGAAGCCTTGGGCCAGATTTATGTCGAACAGACCTTCCCGGAATCGTCCAAAGTACAAATGCAGGGACTGGTGAAAAACCTGAGTCTGGCCTTGAAAGCACGTTTGGAAAAACTGGAATGGATGAGCGCCGAAACCAAGGAAAAAGCTTTGGCCAAATGGGCCACCTTCGACCCGAAAATCGGCTATCCCGACAAATGGCGTGATTACTCCGGCCTGAGCATCAACCCGAATGCAAGTTATCTGGAAAATGCATTGGCTGCTCAAGCCTTTGAAAATGCCTATCAAATGAGCAAAATCGGCAAGCCGGCAGACCGCACCGAATGGGGCATGACACCGCAGACCGTGAATGCCTATTACAACCCGCTGAAAAATGAAATCGTGTTCCCGGCCGCCATCCTGCAACCGCCGTTCTTCGATCCAAAAGCCGACCCTGCGCTCAACTACGGCGGTATCGGTGCGGTTATCGGCCACGAAATGCTGCACGGGTATGACGACCAAGGCAGCCAGTTCGACAAAGACGGCAACAACGTGAACTGGTGGAGCGAGGCCGATCTGAAAAACTTCCAGTCCCGCACCGGCAAACTGGTGGCACAGTTCGATGACTACGTTTCCATCGACAACCTGCACGTGAAAGGCCAACTGACCTTGGGCGAAAATATCGCCGATCTGGGCGGCCTGACCGTGGCTTATGATGCGCTGCAGCTGGAGCTTGCCAATAAAAAAATGCAGGCCGTTGACGGTTACAGCCAGGATCAGCGTTTCTTCATGAACTGGGCTACCGTCTGGCGCCGTAACTTTGCAGCCGAAGAGCTGAAAGTGCGTCTGAACACCGACCCGCATGCGCCGGCCAACTTCCGTGCCATCGGCGCGCCGTCGAACATGGACAGCTTCGCTGCCGCGTTCAGCTGCAAAGCCGGCGACCCAATGGTTCGCGGCGGTGACAAAAAAGTAGCGATCTGGTAATCCGATTGCGATTGTCTTTAAAAACCCGCTTCGGCGGGTTTTTTTTGCGCATTGCCGACAATGCCAGTACAATGCGCCGATGCAGAACATCAAGCCCGGTCAACGTTGGATATCAACGGCCGAGCCCGAGCTGGGCTTGGGCACCATTTTACGCGCCGATAACCGCCAGTCCGATATCGTATTTACCGGATGCGGTGAGCTCAAACATTTCACGCATTCGGCCTCACCGTTAGTTCGCGTTCAATTCGATGCCGGCGATTGGATTTGTGTTAACGGGCAGGCGCAACAAATCGCCGAGCGCATCGAGCGCGAGGATATTGCGCACTATCTTTGCGACGGTACCGAGTTCATTGAAGGTTGCATTGATCCCGACCAACCCGACTTGCCTGCAGCATTGCGCTTACGGGTGAATCAGTGCGACAGCGGACACTGTTTTGACCTGCGCCACGATGCGCTCCGGCTTGAGCAGTTGGACAAGGACGCTTTCGAACATTTCGCGCTTGCTGTGCTGGGCCACTTTGGTATTGGCTTCAAACCGCTGTCTGAACACCGCTTTCTTATCGATACCCAGGCATCTCAACTGAATACCGTCGTGCCTGAAGATGCCTTGTTTGCTTTTGACAACGAACAGATCACGATTGACTGCCAAACCATGGACAAATCGCATCCTCTGATCCAGGAAGCCTTGCATCGCGTTCTCAATAGCGCACTGGGCAATGCCTGTTTCATGGTTGATGACAGCCTTCCTGGCCGTAGCGCGGTGATGCAGACCTTGTTTACCGGGCCTGAAGGTTGCCGGCTTTTGGCCATTGACGCCGTGAACAACATTCTGCCGAATTACCGGCCTAGCGAACAGGCTCTGTACCGTTCTCAACATGCCCGGATTGACCTGCAGCCCTACAAACGCAGTCTGGAACGACTGTATCCGTTGATGCTGGAGCGCAGTTACCAAGAAGCAGAGGCGTTGGGCTTGGGCAGGCTAAGAGCTCTGCGCTTAGTGGTCGGCGCTGAATTCGCGTTATTCGGTCGCACTACGCGTTAAACACCCCAAGGACCGCGCCGCTGTTTCGGCTTAAAGGGCGGTTTGCCCTGCCAATAGCGGATCAGCAGCCAGCCGAACAACATACCGCCCAGATGGGCGAAGTGGGCAATGCCCGATACTGTTCCGGTGACGCCCATGAACAACGACAGCGCACCGAACACAATCACCAGTGTTCGTGCCGACATGGGGATGGGGGGAATCAGGAGCATGACGCGCTCCCTGGGGAAAATCATGGCGTATGCCATCAGCAGTCCATACACGCCACCCGAGGCACCGAGAGTCGGTGCGGCGTTTTCCGGCATCCATGCCATAAATGCCAGCTGACAAAGCCCCGCGCCCACAACGCAAACCATGAAAAAGCTAAGGTATTTCTTTGAGCCCCAGAATTCCTCCAGACGACTGCCGAACTGGAAAAGCGCAATGCCGTTGAACAAAATGTGGGTAAAGCTGCCGTGCATGAATCCATAACTGACCAACTGCCAGGGCTGGAAGCCAACCGTTACCGGCAATCCATCCGAACCAATGCCCAGTGGATAGGAGCCGAAAGGCCACAACATGAAGTGCACCAACGCATCGCCCATGAATTGCTGCAGCAGAAACACGATGGCCATGATCCAGAGCAGATTGCGGGTCATTGGGGGTAAATGCATGGAACGTCCTTTCAGCGATGTCCAGATAGCATAACCGATTGGCCTACTTCGGTGCCCACAACAGAGCGTCCAAATCCAGATCTGTTTTTGGCATGCGCACGCGCCCTGACTTGACTTCGATACCTTCGGCTCGTAAGCGCCGGCATTGTTCGGCGTACATTTCAGAGTCCTGGGCAAAAGCGATTTGACCACTGGCCCGCAATACCCGATGCCAAGGCAAATTTAAATCCGACGATTCCGCCAATACACGCGCCACCAATCGCGCCCTGCCCGGCAAGCCGGCTCGTGCCGCAATTTGGCCATAAGCGCAGACTTGCCCGTGTGGGATGGCACGAATGGCCATCATAATACGTTGTGTTTCTGGCGTGACTTTCATACGTACAGCATAGCCTGTGCTTGGCTACAACTCGGCAAGTGCAAACTTAAAATCCAAGTTGGTAATGCTTCAACAACCGCACCAGCCCCCAAGAAATACCACCGGCTGCCGGAATGGTCAGAATCCAGGCCCAGATGATGCGTTCAATCACCGAGAATTTCAAAGCCCGTGGGTTCTTGGCATAGCCCACGCCCATAATTGCAGTGGAAATGCTGTGGGTAGTGGAAACCGGCATGCCGAAATGTGCGGCGAGATACAGAATACTGGCAGAACTGGTTTCAGCCGCAAAGCCGTTGATCGGATGCAGTTTCACCATTTTATGGCCCAGCGTTTTGATGATACGCCAGCCCCCCATGGCAGTGCCGGCTGCCATGACCAAGGCGCAGGTCACGATGATCCAGGTATCGATGCCGCCGTCAGGTTTGCTGGGGTGCAGAAACCCTAACCAAGACGGCAGACTGTCCAATGTTCCTGAGGTCTGTGCGCCGAACACTGCCAGTGCCACGATGCCCATGGTTTTCTGGGCATCATTGGTGCCGTGTGCAAAACCCATGAAGCCGGCGCTGAGAATTTGCGCTTTACCGAACACAGCATTGACCCAACGTGGCCGCGAAATCCTTGCCATCCAACCGCCTGCCGCGTTCATTGAACTGATGCTGGCCATCAATAAGGCCATCAACAACATGCCCAATAGGAAGCCGGCCAAGGGCGATGTCACCATGGGAATGATGACTTTCCATAACAAGCCGGAGTTTTTGGTCCAGGTTTCGCCGTACTGCGACCACAACAGCGAATGAAAATTGTTGTCGGACGCGGCAATGGCAGCGCCACACAAACCGCCAATCAGGGCATGGCTTGACGAAGACGGCAAACCGCGCCACCAGGTAATCAGGTTCCAGATAATGCCGCCGGTCAGCGCGCAGATCAGCACAACCGAGGTCACTTGCACGACATCGGTATCCACAAGCCCGGAGGCGATGGTTTTAGCCACTGCAGTTCCGGTCAAAGCGCCGATGAGGTTGGTTACTGCAGCCAATAGAACCGCCTGTGAAGGCGTCAGCACCTTGGTGGCCACCACCGTGGCAATGGAGTTGGCGGTATCATGGAAGCCGTTGATGAACTCGAACACCAAAGCCGTAATGATCACCAAGAGCAACAGAACCAGCGCAAGGTCCATGGCTTACCCTCAGGAGTTTTTCAGAATGATGTGATGCACCACGTTGCCGGCATCGCGGCAACGATCGATGGCTTTTTCCAGCATTTCAAACAGATCTTTCAGAATAATGTAACGCATAGGATCGGTTTCATTCTGATAGGTTTCACGATACAGTTCGAGGATAAGACGATCGGCTTCGGACTCAATAGCCTGCATTTTATCGTTGAGCGATTTGCTGGTTTCGATATTCATGCCTTTGCGCAGTTGCCCGACCATTTCTTCGAGGACTTCGCAGCTCTGCTCCAGCATTTTCGCCCGTGGCATGAAATCGACATCGCCTAACCGATGCGCAGCCAATGAATAACGCTCGGCGAATTTTTCAATGACTTTAGGGATTTTGTAAAGGACATTGGACAGCGCCTCGATATCTTCACGCTCGAGTGCGGTAACGAAGGTGTTCACCAATTCCTGGCTGATCTGTGCTGCCAGATCTTTTTCGCGCTGTCGCGCCAACTTGAATTTTTCCAAAGAACGCTGCGACGCCGGCGATGACAACAGTTCACTGAGTGCCCGGGTGCTTTCGCGGGCGGCAGACGCACTGGACTCCAACAGCCCGTAAAATTTATCGCCTTTACCGAAAATGGTTTGCAAAGAAAACATCGCACGCTCCGCGTTTGGGGTCTGCGCTCATTGTATTTCAAATGTGAAGCAATTGTGACAATTGGCTGTGTTTGGCTGCCACAGCCTCCGCATAAGGTATATTAGGCATACCGCACCTTGTGTCACACCCTTCATGCTCGAACTTTCCATCGTATGTCTGCTCATCCTGCTCAATGGCTTCTTTGCCATGTCGGAAATGGCAGTTATTACCTCACGTAAAACCCGCTTGAAACAATTGGCACAGGATTCCAAAGGGGCCAAAGCCGCATTAAAGCTCGCGGAACACCCCGAACGCTTTCTTTCCACGGTTCAGGTGGGTATTACCCTGATTCCCTATCTGAACGGCATTGTCGGCGGCGAAGCCTTCGGCTCGGCCTTGGGCGTATGGTTGGATAACACCATTCCAGCACTGGCTCCGGCTTCTGCGATGACCATCGGAACGGTAATTGTCGCGGTGATTGTCACTTTCGTGACCATTGTCATCGGCGAGCTCGTGCCCAAACGCCTGGCCATTGCCAATCCCGAGCGCATGGCTTCGTTTGCCGCAATTCCCATGACAGCACTGGCGACGGCCGGAACGCCGGCAGTATGGTTGCTCTCGCTGTGTACCCGCACCACTCTGAGAGTATTGGGTTTGGACAAGGACAACCAGGACAAGGTGACGGACGAAGAAATCCGACATTTGGTGGCTGAAAGCCATGAACAGGGCAACCTGGATGCCGACGAACGCAACATGCTAAACCGCGTTTTGCGCCTGAGTGAACGTACCGCCGAATCCTTGATGAAGCCCCGCACCCTCATCGTTTGGCTGGATGCCGATGCCGATATTGA
Source organism: Gammaproteobacteria bacterium (assembly GCA_024642445.1). Lineage (GTDB taxonomy): Bacteria > Pseudomonadota > Gammaproteobacteria > Xanthomonadales > Xanthomonadaceae > Arenimonas. The sequence goes on from JAHEBG010000016.1 coordinate 8,522, forward strand.
GGAAAACCTGACGCTGCTGCGTGAAAATCCACATTCACGCTATCCGGTATATGACAAAGACGACAACAACGTACTGGGCATCCTCGAATCCAAATCCCTGGTCGGCCGCATCTGCAGCACCAACGCCGAGCTCCTGCAAACCCTGAATCCGGCACTGTATGTTTCGGAGTCGACCACGGCCCTGAAACTGCTCGAAATCTTCCGCGAAGAGCAGCAGACCTTGGCTTTGGTGGTCGACGAGTACGGCGACATCCAAGGCGTGGTCACCGTCAATGATCTGCTTGGCGCCATTCTCGGCCGTATCCAGACCTTGGAAAACACGGTTCTTGAAGCGCTGGTGGTCGAACGTGAAGACGGCTCCTGGCTCATCGATGGACGCTTGGCCACGGCTGATCTGCACGAATTGCTGAACCTGGAAGTTTTGCCGGGCGAAGAAGACGGCGACTTCACCACCGCCGCCGGCATGGTCATTTCACATTTCGGCCGCATCCCGCACATCGGTGAATACTTCGAATTCGGTCACTGGCGCGTGGAAGTGGTCGATCTGGACGGCGCCCGCATTGACAAACTTCTGATTGGACGAAAAACGGTTCCGGAAGCCGTTTTCGACCAGTGATGCCATGAGCCACGAAATCAGCACCCGTCGATTGTTGCAGGAACTGGCCGAGGGCAACCCAGAGGACGACCTCAATTTCGGGTTGGTGCTGGACAGCTTCCGTCACCGCAGTTACGGCCTTTTTCTGTTACTGGTGTTGCTACCGGTATTCATCCCTATACCTGCAGGGCAAGGCGCCTTCAGCGGCTTGCTAACAACATTGATTGGGCTACAACTGTTGTGGCAACTGGAACATCCATGGGTACCAAAATTCATAGCTGAAAAATCGTTCAAACGCTCGCACATCATCAACTTCCAACGCCACTTCGACCGATGGCTGGGCTACATCGAAAAACTGTGCCGGCCACGCTATGAATATGCCTTTGACCATGCCTGGGCGCGGGCTGTCAGTGGCCTGCTACTGGTTGTTTTGGGAATCCTTCTAGCCTTACCCATCCCGTTCACCAACTACCCATTCGGCATCATCATTCTGGCGTTCAGTCTGGGCTTCATTGAACGTGATGGCATACTGTTTGGCATCGGCTGCGTCATGGGCATCGCGGAAATCGTGGTGCTGGCCGAGTTTTCGGGCTATATATTGCACCTTCTGGAAAAATTTCTCGGCTATTTCAGCTGACGCAACAGCCGTTGCGTGTCCGCAAGCAGGCCTCGCACGATCTTGATTTCACGCTCATCCATGCCGGCACGCAGAAACAGCCGGCGCAGGCGCTGGGTAACTTTTTCCGGTGAGCGGCCTTTATGGAAGTCAACCTCGTCCATGAACTCCCCCAGATGCGAGAACAGGCGCTCCATTTGATCCATTGAAGCCGGAGCCTGTTCATCACCCTCAACCGGTTTCGGCTGCAAGGCCCCGGAAGCCAATCGCTTCAGGCGAATTTCATAACTCAACACCTGTACGGCTGCAGCCAGATTCAAGGACGCATAATCCGGGTTGCAGGGAATGAATACCCGGCCATGACAGCGCTGCAGCTCGTCGTTCTCAAGACCGGTTCGTTCTCGCCCGAACAACAGTGCCACATCACCCTGGACACTGCGCGCCACCAAATCGGTTGCGGCCTGACTCGGGCTGAACTCAGGCAATGCCACATTGCGGTCACGCGCCGTTGTGCCCAAGGCAAAATGGCAACCGGTCAATGCCTCGTCCAGTGTGGCTACCACCTGCGCCTGTTGCAGGATATCTTCGGCGCCGGCTGACAGCGTAACCGCCTCCGGGTCCGGAAAGCGTTTGGGAGCAACCAGAACCAGTCTGGAAAGCCCCATGGTTTTCATGGCGCGTGCTGCAGAGCCGATATTTCCGGGGTGCTGTGTGCCTACCAAAACAATTCGGATGGGGTCTATGGGATGCATTACAGGCCTTTTTTTCGAATCAACAATGAACACTGCTCCCGTGTGCATGGCGGGCAACGGCTGCTTTGGGGTATCATAGGCGCGGTGTTGCTCGACAGCATCCTGTTCTTATTCCAATTAGCCCAAGGGTAGTCCCCATGCAAAACCCCGTCATCACAGTGATGGTGAAAGCCGCACGCCAGGCCGGCACGGTCATTTTACGCCATATGAACAAGCTCGACAGCTTGAACGTATTCGAGAAAACCAAACAGGACTACGCCAGCGAAGTCGATGCACTTGCCGAGGCTGAAATCATCAAGGAACTCAAGCGTGCCTATCCGCAGGCGGCCTTTCTGTGCGAAGAATCCGGAGCCATGGGCAGTGGCAAGCAAACCTTTGTCATCGATCCGCTCGATGGTACCTCCAATTTCCTGCACGGCATACCTCACTACTGTGTCTCCATTGCCTTGGTTGAAAACGGC
>JAHEBG010000266.1 GCA_024642445.1 Gammaproteobacteria bacterium
GAAAAGCCCCACTCGTTGTCGTACCAAGAACAGACTTTCACGAAGGTACCGCCGGTCACTTTGGTCAGGGTATCGTCGAAAACCGAGCTGTGCGGATTGTGGTTGAAGTCGATGGAAACCAGCGGTTTGCTGTTGTAGCCGAGCACACCTTTCAGCGCGCCTTCCGAAGCAGCCTTGACGATGCTGTTGATTTCAGCCGCGGTGGTTTCGCGTTTGGCCACGAAACACAGGTCGACAATCGAAACATTGATGGTCGGCACACGCATGGCGTAGCCGTCGAGCTTGCCGTTGAGTTCAGGCAGAACCAGACCTACGGCGGCGGCAGCGCCGGTTTTGGTAGGAATCTGGCTCATGGTGGCACTGCGGGCACGGCGCAGATCGCTGTGGAACACGTCGGTCAGCACTTGGTCGTTGGTGTAGGCATGGATGGTGGTCATCAAACCGTGCTCAAGGCCAACGCTGTCGTTCAGCACTTTTGCCAAAGGCGCCAGGCAATTGGTGGTGCATGAGGCATTCGAAATTACAGTGAAGTCGGATTTGAGCAGATCATGGTTAACGCCGTACACGAAGGTGCCGTCAACATCCTTATCGCCGGGCGCAGAAATGATGACTTTTTTGGCGCCGCCGGCCAAGTGGGCCGATGCCTTGGCTTTCGAGGTAAATAGGCCGGTGCATTCCAGCACCACATCGACGTCATGCGCTCCCCAGGGAATGTCAGCCGGATTACGAACGGCATAAACCTTGATGCGGTCGCCGTTGACGATCAAGTCACCACCCTCGGCGGTTACCGTGCCCGGAAACTTGCCGTGCGCGGTATCGTACTGGGTCAGGTGGGCATTGGTATCGGCATCACCCAGATCATTGATGGCAACCACTTGGATTTCGTGGGTACGGTTGGATTCGTACAGGGCACGCAATACATTGCGGCCGATACGGCCATAGCCATTGATGGCGACTTTGATGGTCATACAGACTCCAGGGGCGGATTAAACCGCTATTTTAGCAAAAATCGACCCCGCACTGGGCAATGCGCGATCGCCATCGCCTATCATAGGGGCTGGATTTTGGTCGGAATACCGATGGACATTGAAACACTGAGCCTGGCCGGTCTGTTTTTTCTGGTCGCAGCCTTATATTCCTCGGTAGGTCATGCCGGTGCCAGCGGCTATCTGGCCGCTATGGCACTGCTCGGTTTCGCACCGGAGCAGATGCGGCCTACGGCTTTGGCGCTCAATATTCTGGTTGGCGGCATTGGCCTATACCGCTTTCATGCGGCAGGTTTGGTACCGTGGCGAAGCGTTCTGCCATTTGTGTTGGCGTCCATCCCGGCAGCGTATTTTTCAGCCCAATGGCATATCCCAAAAGACACGTATAGCTTGATACTCGGCGCATTGCTGCTCACCGCCGCTTTCGGCGCTTGGCGTAGCGGTCAAATTCTGGAAAAAACCGGTGAAAGTGCCCAGACTAAACCAATACCCTGGGCTGCGGCCTTGGCGGCCGGCGCTGCAATTGGATGCCTTTCCGGCATTACCGGTACCGGCGGGGCGATTTTCCTTACCCCATTGATATTGGCCATGGCTTGGGCGCACACACGGCAAGCCTCTGGATTGTCGGTTGCCTTCGTCTGGCTGAATTCGTTGGCGGCAATTGCCGGCCTGTTGCGCAGCAACCAGAGTTTCCCGGATGCCTTGCCGATTTGGTTGCTGGCTGTGGCTGCTGGCGCGCTTATCGGCACGCAATTGGGCATTCAACGCTGGCCAGCACACCGCCTTCGCAAAAGTCTGGCGGTGGTTTTGGCAATTGCGGCCGGAAAATTGCTGTTCAGTTGATGTAAACGGGTTATTCGCCTGAGCGGAAAATCACGGAAGCTTTCTGACCGCTGCGACCACTGCATCCACGGTAATGCCGAAATGTGCGTACAGCTGGTCAGCCGGTGCCGAGGCGCCGAAAGAATCCATGCCTATGACATCCCCGTTTAGGCCGACATACTTGAACCAGAAATCGCGGGTACCGGCCTCTACGGCAACGCGTTTGCTGCAGGCTGCAGGCAGTACCGATTCCCGGTATGCGGCATCCTGGCGATCAAACACAGTGGTGCTCGGCATAGAAACCACGCGCACCGCCGTGCCGTCGGCAGCCAATCGCTCGGCTGCCTGCATCGCCAAATCCACTTCAGATCCGGTAGCCAGCAAAATCACATCGCAGGCATTGGGCTTGGTTTCCAATAACACATAGCCACCGCGGGCAATATTGGCCAATTGTTCGGCATTGCGGGTTTGGTGCGCCAGATTCTGGCGACTGAAAATCAAGCAACTTGGGCCGCCGCGTCGCTTGATGGCCTGTGCCCAAGACACCGCCGATTCGACTGCATCGCACGGGCGCCAGACATCGTTGTTGGGAATGTAACGCAAGGACGCCATGTGTTCGATCGGCTGATGTGTGGGGCCGTCTTCACCGAGCCCGATGGAATCATGGGTAAACACATGGATTGCATTCGCAGGAATTAATGCCGACATACGTAAGGCGTTGCGTGAATAATCGGAGAACACCAGGAAGGTGGCATCGTAGGGCAGGAATCCGCCGTGCAGAGCCAGACCGTTGGCGATGGCACTCATACCGAATTCGCGAACGCCGTAGTACACATAATTGGCATCGGCATCGTTGCCGGCAACGGATTTCGAGCCTTTCCAGAGAGTAAGGTTGGAATGCGCCAAATCGGCAGATCCGCCCACCAACTCAGGCAGGTGCGGCGCAAAGGTTTCTATTGCCATTTGCGAAGCTTTACGGGAGGCCACTACAGGGCCTTCAGCCTGCAATTTAGCAATATAGTCCGAAGCTATATCGTCAAACGACGCGGGCAACAGGCCCTGGCTGCGACGCCGCAGTTCCTCGGCTTGCATCGGGTAAAGTTCGGCATAGCGGTCGAACAGGCG